>JAIDBM010000017.1 GCA_029056365.1 Muribaculaceae bacterium
GGACTACAAGGTTGGCCAGAGCGGCGGCCTGTGGAACTTCGACCGCATAAACGCCCTCAACTGGTTTATCCGCTCGGTGCGTCCGAAAATCGAAAACAACGAGATACAAGGCAGTGAAGCTGCCGCCAAACACTATTTCGGCGAAGCTTATTTCCTGCGTGCCCTCGAATATTTCTTCCGCCTGCGCAAAGTGGGTGACTTCCCGATTATAACCACCAACCTGCCCGACGACCGCAACACTCTCATCGAAGCATCGAAACGCAGTCCGCGAAACATGGTGGCCAGATTCATAATCACCGACCTCGACTCAGCAGCCAATCTGCTCACCGACGGTAGCGCCATCGGCGGACGTGCACGCATAACACGCGATGTAGCATTGCTACTCAAAGCCCGTGTGGCGCTCTACGAGGCCACCTGGGAAAAATACTTCGCCGGAACTCCGTTCGTTCCCGATGCCGGGGCCGGATGGGCCGGAAGCGGAAAGGACTACAATTCCGATTTCAGCTACGACAACACGGCAGAAGTGAACTTCTTCCTCGACCAGGCTCTTGCCGCATCGAAAGAGGTAGCCGACAACCACCCGAACCTCACCAGCAACAACAAGCAGGAAATCAGCACAACAACTGCCGTAGGCTCGAATCCGTACTACGACATGTTCGCCTCGGTGGATGTAAGCAACTACGACGAAGTGCTCATGTACCGCAGCGCCGACCGCGTCAAAGCCGGAGCACACTCCCTGAACCAGTATATGCGTGCCGGACAGCCTCGCGGCTACACACAGGAGTTCGCAAACGCATTCCTGATGGAAAACGGCCTGCCCATATACGCACCGAATTCAGGTTATGCCGGCGATGACTTTGTTGCCGACACCAAGAAAAACCGCGACTGGCGCTGGCGCCTGTTCATGAAATCGCCCGGCGATTACCCCTACGCCGATGCAAGCGACCGCATCGGTCTGGGCACTAAATTCGATGTTCCCGATGTTCGTGGCGGATCGTTCAAATACACCACTTCAACCGGCTACAAGAAAGCGAAGTGCATGGCAAAGGACACCAAGTACACCTCGACAGGCACCGACGAAACCGCATCGGTGGTGTTCCGTGCAGCCGAAGCCTACCTCATATACATGGAAGCGGCCTGGGAACGCTACGGCGACAACCTCAACGCCGATGCCTGGAAATACTGGCAGGCAATCCGTGCCCGTGCAGGCGTCGATACCGACATTCAGAAGACTATTGCCGCCACCGACCTCGACAAAGAAGAATTCTACACCCACGACCTGGGCCTCTACTCCGCCGGCAAGCGCATTACTTCGAAAGTGCTCTACAACATACGCCGCGAACGCCGCTGCGAACTTATGAGCGAAGGATTCCGTCTCGACGACCTTTACCGCTGGCGCTCGCTCGACCAGCTCAAAGGCAAGAAATTCTTCCTTCACGGAGCAAAAATATTCGGTCCGATGCTCGCCTCCTATCCCAAGAACCGTCTGAAATACGACCAGCCCAAGATGTCGGACAACAATGTTTCATCACCCTCCGATGTTGAAGGCGGACTCAACGGCGATGCAAGCTATCTGTCGCTCTGGCGTATCACAAACGAAAACCAGTATTACAACTCCGGCATGACATGGCACATGGCACACTACCTGTCGCCTATAGCCGTAGACCACTTCCTGATTTCATCGACCGATGGTGTGAGCATCGAGACATCACCGATATACCAGAACCCGTACTGGGATATTGTAAACGGCTCGGCCGCACGCGAATAACACTGATTTCACTATCAAAACCGGCGGCACAGACCCGTCATGCCGCCGGCTACTTTCCCGACTTTTCCAAACAAATCAAATCATAAACAACTAAACAACCTTTCAAATCATGAAAAAGCTTTTACTCTCGGCAGCTGTAGCTGCAAGCGCCATGAGCCTCTGCGCTCAGACAAACTTCGTTGCCAACGGTGACTTCGAAAAAACCGAAGGCGTGGAACAGAAAAACCCCTGGGACTGGGACGATACCAAACACAACCTTACAGCTCTGCCCGACTGGGAAATCAAGTTCGACGACTGGTGCGTGCTCGGCATGCTCGTTGAACCCGAAGTAGACGATGAGTTCGTATTCGAAGGCCAGGGCAACACCCAGTGCCTCCACATCTACCGTTTCGACGACAACGGCTGGACCGACGGATACGTACAGCAGGTGGTAAAAGGCCTCACCCCCGGAACCACTTACACTCTCGGTGCCATCATAGCACGTGCCGCCGGCACCACCGTAGACTGGGACGACCCCTACTTCCGCATCGAACTCATGCCCATGGACGCCGATGGCAAGGAATATGGTGAAAGCAACATTATCGACGACAAAGACGAAGCTCTTGCCGAAGCCGACTACTGGTGCGCATACGAACACGAATTCACCGCTCCCGCCAGCGGAAACGTTCGCCTGAAAATCTCGCACAACAACACCAAATGGGACGGCAACCACTCTGAAGGCTACTGGATGGACATCGACGACATCGCCATCATGACTCCCGAAGACTACGCCGCATACATGGCAGGCAAAGCAAACGCATCGGTCGGCAATGTAGCCGTAGCCGGCGAAGCTCAGGTTCTGGGCGTATACAACCTCGGCGGCGTACGCGTAGCCGACTCTGTTGAAGCTCTCGGCCAGGCCAAAGGCATGTTCATCGTAAAAACATCGAACGGCGCTGAAAAAGTAATCCGCTGATAATATCAATCTCTATTCTTCCACCCCCCGGAGATGCGCCGCCCCATCCACGGGCCTTTGCCTCCGGGGGGATTTTTTCACCGCACTGAAACATGAAAAAGATTATCATTCCAGCCATTTTCCTGGCCTGCGCTCCTGCCCTCATGGCTCAGGACGACATAGCCGACAAATATCCCGGCTACCGACTTGAATTCGCCGAAGAATTCAACGAAGGCACCGTACCCGACCCCGACCGATGGGTTTTCGAGACCGGCATGCGCCGCAACCACGAAGACCAGGTGTACACAACCGACAACGCAACCATCAAGGACGGCATGCTCGTGATCGAGGCCCGTAAAGAACAGGTTCTGAACCCCGACTATCAGCGCTACGGCTCGCAATGGAACCAGAAGAACAAATACGGCGAATACTCCTCGGCATCCATAATTCTGAAAGACCCCTACCGCTATCACTATGGTGTTTATGAAGTGAGAGCAAAGATTCCCGTCGGAACCGGATACTGGCCCGCGATATGGGGATGCGGCGACACTTACGAATGGCCCTACAACGGCGAACTCGACATCATGGAATACTACGGCGACGCAATCCACGCCAACCTCGCTTGGGGAACCACTACCCGATGGAACGCCGCATGGGCAAGCAAAGCCCCGAAAATGAACGAATTCGAAGGCGATTTCGCCGACAATTTCCACATCTGGCGCACTGAATGGGACCACAACTCGCTGCGTATATATCTCGACGGCCGACTTCTGAACGAAACCAACCTCGACATCACCGTCAATCCCAATCCCAAGGAAAACTGGTACAATGTCGACGGATACAACCCCTACCGCGACCCGGAAAACAAATTCGGCGTATGGCTGAACCTGGCTCTCGGCGGCGACAACGGCGGCTCTCTCACCAATACTGCCTTCCCGGCCCAATATCTTGTAGACTATGTGCGCGTGTACGTGCCGGAATCGGCCGATGCTGCCCTTAAATACCGCATTCACAAAGCCCGTACTCTGCTCGATGAAAACAGCGAAAGCGAAAAATATTCGCAGGAAGCGGTAACCGCTCTTGAAAACGCCATCGACGATGCAGAAAAATTGCTCGGAGCCACCGACGACGATGTAATCGATCCGGCTCTCGATGCCCTGCAGGCCGCTATGGACAATTTTCTTAAATCCATGCCCAACGACTGTGCCGACGGCGGCACTTTCCGCTTCCGCCACCTCCTCTCGGGAGCGACACTGAGTTCCGGATGGTTCGAAGAAAAGGAATGTGTGATAATAACCGACAACAACGCATCGGGCTATCATCAGGATTTCACTTTCGTTGAAGCTCCCGGCATCGACAAGTCCAAAGGCATGAACATGCGCACGGCCGACGGCAAATACGTGTACCGCGACAGCTGGAACCTGTACGTTACCGACAATACCGACAAACTTGCCGACAATAATTTCCTATTCCTGCCCGAAACTGCCGAAGGCTACTATATTATCAAAAATCTCGGAACCGGAAAATACTTCGGCACCGACAACAATGTGCCCTGGAGCCATGTATATTCCGACAAACCCGGATTCGGAGCCCGCAGCAATTATTTCGAACTTATCGAAAGCGCAGGCATCGACAATGTGACAGCCGACGACGACCTCAGCTGTGCTGTCTACAACCTGCAGGGCGTACGGGTGGCCGACTCTGTCGACACCCTGTCCGGAAACGGCATATATATTGTGGTTCGCGGCAACCGCGCCACCAAAATTGTACTCTGACACGTTTTTCCTCCACCGGAATATTTTACATGAAACCAGTAATAGCTCTAATTATCCTGTCTGCTGCGGCATCTCTGCCTGTTGGCGCCCAATGCTGCAAAAATCCTGAAACCGCCACCTGTACCTGTAGGGCCACGGCCATGATACAGGGCGAACAATGGCTCGACACCGATGGCAATCCGATAAACGCACACGGCGCCGGAATGCTTTTCCACAACGGCAAATATTATCTTTACGGCGAATACAAGGTAGGTGAGACCATACTGCCCGACTGGGCAACCTGGGAATGCTACCGCACCGATGTAACCGGCGTAAGCTGCTATTCCTCAACCGACCTGCAAAACTGGAAATTCGAAGGACTTGCCCTCAAGGCTCACGAAGACCCGGAACACGACCTGCACGCCTCAAAAGTGCTCGAACGTCCGAAAGTGGTGTATAACGCCGCCACCGGCAAATTCGTGATGTGGGCCCATGTGGAAAGCGCCGACTATTCAAAGGCTGCCGCCGGTGTGGCTGTGTCGGATTCTCCAACCGGTCCGTTCGAATACCTCGGAAGTTTCCGCCCGAACAACGCCATGAGCCGCGACCAGACCATCTTCGTCGACGACGACGGAAAGGCTTATCAGTTCGCCTCATCGGAAAACAACGCCACCATGTACATCAACGAGCTTTCCGATGATTATCTTCGCCCTACCGGTAAATTCACCCGCAATTTCATCGGTGAAAGCCGCGAGGCTCCCGCAGTGTTCAAACGCAACGGACGCTACTACGTGCTCACCTCCGGCTGCTCGGGATGGGACCCCAACCAGGCGCAGATTGCCGTGGCCGACAACATCATGGGCCCATGGACTCTCATCGGCGACCCCTGTACCGGACCTGACGCCGACAAGACATTCTATGCGCAAAGCACCTATGTGCAGCCCGTACAAGGTAAGACCGACTGTTATCTGGCCATGTTCGACCGCTGGAACAAAACCGACCTCAAGAACTCACGCTATGTATGGCTGCCAATCGTCTGGACCGACGATGACAAACCTTCAATCCCCTGGAACGACAAGGTGGAAATCCGATAATAACCTAATCATGAACATTGCAGGCAGTGTATGTTACGTAACATACACTGCCTGCTGCATTCTATGGAACGCCGTCCGGCCATCGGCACGTGGTGCCGGAATCACTTTCCGTATTCTTCGAGATATGCCTCGCAGGCCTCGCACAGTTCGGCGTACCATTCCGCACCGAATCGCCTCTCAAGCGGCCCCTTCAGGAACTGGTACAGACGTATGCCTTCGCGACGGCCAAGCAGCTCGGCACAGCGGCATATTTTCCACTTGTGATAATTCACAGCCGTAAAATCGGGATACTCGGTAAGACGCAGCGGATAAAGATGACACGACATAGGCTTGCAGAAATCAATCCGGCCCTGCCTGTAGGCCCGTTCAATGGCGCAATGGCACATGCCACCCGCCTCATAGCAGGTAAACACACAATTACGTCCGTCGATTATACTGGTAACCAGATCGCCCTCCTCATCGACATACGCCACACCGTTCTCGTCGATTTCGCGCTGCGCCGCCGGCAACAGCTCATCATAAATGGCCGGCAGTATTTCTTCGATTTTCTTTCTCTCTTCTTCGGTAATCGGTGCGCCTGCATCGCCTTCGATACAGCACTCGCCGAGACAACTGTCGAGATCACAGCAGAAATACTGTTCCGCAAGATCCAGACTTACCAATGCTTTTCCTATCTCCAACATAATAGTTTCTTCTGTTTCTTCCATTTTTTTATTCTTGCGCAAGCGCTTATAAAAGCCGGTTCTACAACAAAGTTACGACTCCAAGCAGACGGTCGGCCCGGCTACCGGGTTTACGTTCGTACACCTTCACCGTATAACGGTTGACTGTCTGGTATTTGTCGCCTTCTATCTGCGCCGTATAGCCTCTGCGTGCCCCGGTCGGGACCGCCAGATACTGATAGTTGTATGCCCCCTGTTTGAGCAGCATCAGACGCTCGTAACAGCCACGCTCGCGGTTATAATTCATCCGCGCGTTGTCGTCGAAGCGGCGCATGGTGAAATCGCCGTCGAGAAACACCGTAAGCTCCAGATCATAAGGCATATACAACGAAAACACCACCACGGTGTAGTCGGCCTCCGTGTCCGAATCGCTACTGTTGTATTCCCTTATCACATAACCGCCGTTCTGTGTACGGTCGTAGAGATACTGCACCTCGTTGCGTGGCTCGTCGGCCTGCAGCTCATGATAATAATAGGGGTCGAAATACTCCACCCTTTCAACGCCCATCGACGGAAACTGGGTGCTTACCGTCTCCATCCGGCGGTATTCGTTGCCGGCTTCGAATATCAGCTGCGGCTGATGCTCGTACACCGATACTGTACCCGACATGCGCAGGGGCTGACGCAAAGCCACCTCGTTGTCGAGACGGCCGTTCTGCTGCACCACCACAAAAAGATCATTGAACGGATCCGAAACGCCACTTTCACGGGTGTCTACAGCAAGCTCAAGCTGCTGATGCGATTTGTTGTAGTCGACATCGGTGCGGGTAGTGACATTTCCACTCACCGACACCTTTTCCTCGCTTACCATAAAGCGGCACTGCGCCCATATGTTTTCGGGATCCGACTCCGGATAAATCTGCAAAAGATAATTACCCGATAATTTCGGACGGATGTCGCCGTTGGGAATCACCAGATTGTAATTTACATAATGCACCGTAGTGGCCGAGGAAAAACGGCTGTCATCGATTTCTCCTTCATTGAAACCGTCGAGGAATTCAGAATCAACCAGCGTCGACTTGCTCCAGTCGGCATTACAATGAACCAGACGATAACGGAGATAGTCGCGGTCTTCCGAAAGCACATCGAAATTCACCACCAGCACATCGTTGCTGCCGAGACGTATCACCGGAGGCCCGAAAGGATCATCCGGCCTGTAGATTCTGAGAGATTTCACCCTGTCGCAAGGCGTGCCTGTCATTGTGTCATCGGCCATAAGAGCGATTCCTGCCAATGAGAAAAGCAAAATCAACAGACTCCTTACCATACCACCGGCTCCTTTCCGTACTTGCTCAGCCAGCTGTTGCATATCGAGAAATGATGGTTGCCGAAAAAACCACGGTAAGCCGACAACGGCGACGGATGCGGCGATGTAAGCACAAGATGCTTGTCGCGGTCAATCATCCCGGCCTTTTTAATGGCGTAACTGCCCCAGAGCATAAACACCACGTGATCGCAACTGTCGGAAATCCTGCGTATCACGGCATCGGTAAAACGCTCCCAGCCCCGGCCCTGATGCGAACCGGCCCGGTGGGCATCGACCGTGAGTGTGGCGTTGAGCAGAAACACTCCCTGCTCCGCCCAGCGGCTCAGGTCGCCGTCCTGCGGCATAGCGGCCCCGGTATCGCTGCATACTTCCTTGAATATGTTCTGCAGCGACGGCGGAAAGGGAATTCCCGGCGACACCGAAAAACACATGCCGTTGGCCTGCCCCGGTCCATGATACGGATCCTGACCGAGAATAACAGCCTTTACACGTGGCAACGGACACGCATCGAAGGCCGCGAATATTTTCGATGCCGGTGGAAACACCTGTCCGACAGCATATTTACTGCGGACGAATTCGGTCAGTTCATGAAAATATTCCGCCTCGAATTCTTCAGAAAGAGCGTTTTTCCAACTGCTTTCTATTCGTACATTCATATTTGGTCTCGATTTTATTTGCAAATATACAAAAAAAGCTGTACTTTTGCACTGCAAAATCCAAACGCACCCATAGTTCAATGGATAGAATAACGGATTCCGGTTCCGTCGATTGGGGTTCGACTCCCCATGGGTGTACTTCAAGGCGTGCCTGCAGGCACGCCTTTTTTGTTCAGAAAAAAGAAGCAGCCGGGTCTAACGCGCCTCCGTGGACGACAATGTCTCGTCGAGGTAATTGCGAGTGGCCGGTACAAATGGCTGCGATGCCTTCCGGCGGCCTTTGCGCCCATGCGCCGCGGAATCGGCCTTTTGTCCTCCGGCTTTCCGTTCTTTACCGTTCCGTACAGTATCCACCCTGCCGGAATCGGCAAGCTGGCCAAGCAAAAGGTCCAGACTGTCGGCCTTCGCCCTGTATGCACTGTCGGCGGCTGCTATGGCAGCAGAATCGCCGCCGGAATTACCGCCGGGCATCATGGTGCATGTAGCCACGAGCAATGCCACAGTCAACGCACACAAGGCTATGGTCTCACCCTTAGTGAACCGGCTTTTAATCATATGTCGATGAAATTTGAAAGCAGAATCATCGCAATCATCAGCGGAGCGAGGAAACGAATCACCCATTTCACCAGCACATGGCTGCGGCTGCGACGGCTGCCGTAGTTTGTAAGCTCATCCCGGAGCAATCCTGCCGGAGCAAACCAGCCGACATACACACACACTCCTATCGAAACCAGCGGCAACAATATGTTCGTGGCAAAATTATCCAGAAAATCGAATATTGTACGCCCGAATATCGTAAAGCCCGACAGCGACCCGAACGACAGCGAGCACAACGCGCTCAGAACCACCAGAGGCAACAACACCACAAGAGTAGCCTTGACGCGCCCCATGCGCAGGCGGTCCTGCATAAAGGCTATCGTAACTTCGGCAATCGACACACAGCTTGTCAGGGCCGCCACAAGAAGCAGCACAAAGAACAGAGTGGACCACACACACGGTGCCGGAAGATTGGCGAAAACCTCGGGCAAAGTCACAAATATCAGAGTGGCTCCGCGCAGTTCATGATCGGCAAGTCCGAACGACGTTACAGCCGGGAATATGATGAAACCCATAAGCACCGCCACCAGAAGCGACATCAGCGATACAATTCCCGATGTCTTGCCAAGCTTGGTATCAGCCGGATAATATGCCGAATAAGTTATCAGTATGCCCATGCCCAGACTTAGCGAGAAAAATGTCTGGCCCAGCGCGCTCACAAGCACTCCCGGTGTGATTTTACTAAAGTCAGGACGCAGGAAAAACTCCAGTCCCTCGCCGGCTCCGGGCAAAGTGAGCGTAACGCAGCACAACGCCAGCAGTATAACAAAAAGCACAGGCATAAGCACGTTGCTCAGACGCTCTATACCCTTCTGGACGCCCCATACCAGCACGCCTATGTTAATGGCTATCATGCCGTAAGTGGCAAGCAGCGGAGTTGTGTCGGTGCATATATAGTCGGCCATCTTCTGCCTGAAAAAACCATCGGCCGCCGCTGTGCCGTGTATGGTCTGCAGTCCGTCGAACAAGCCGCCGTCGACCGACTGAATGAGGTACACCAGAGTCCATCCGGCCACAACCATGTAAAATGTAAGTATCAGATACGAGGCCAGTATCGACAGCGCTCCTACACCCCACCATGCGGTTCGCGGCGACAACCGCTGGAACACACCCACCGCATCGCTTCGCCCGGCTCTGCCGAGCGAGAACTCGGCCAGCATCACCGGAATACCGAGCAAAACAGTGCACGCCACATACACAAGCAGGAAAGCGGCTCCGCCGTTGGCCTGTGTCTCAGCCGGGAAACGCCACACATTGCCCAGTCCGACGGCCGAGCCGACAGTAGCCATCACCAGGCCGATTTTCGATGAAAAATTAGTTTTTTCTGCCATAGTCGATTAAATTTTGGTCCGGTATACGCAACACTATGACTCAGGCCGCGATTACCGGCAGGTTTCAATATCTGATATTAAAACACCAAAGCACTGAGTCTATGTTCAAGGTCGGTAGAACTAAGACGCGTATAAAGCTTGCCACGGTGGGCAAACGATATGCGTCCGGTCTCTTCCGAAACCACTATGGCCGCGGCATCGCACGCCTGCGCTATTCCGAGTGCCGAACGGTGGCGCAGTCCGAGCGACCGTGGCACATCGCTGTCGTGACTCACCGGCAGAATGCAGCCCGCCGAGGCAAGCCGTCCGTGTGCCACAATCAGCGCTCCGTCGTGCAAAGGAGAGTTTTTGAAGAATATGTTTTCAATCAGGCGTGTGTTGATACGTGCATCGATAATGTCGCCTGTCTTTTCATAGTCATCGAGCGGAACCGTCTGTTCTATCACAATCAAAGCGCCAGTCTTGCTCTTTGCCATTGCCATACATGCATAGACTATAGCCAGAATCCACTCATGCTTTTTTTCATCCTCATCATGGTGGTGATGGAAAAGCGTGCGCAGAAAACGCCATCGCCGGTGTGAGCCCATCTCCACAAGAAAACGTTTTATCTGATCCTGGAACAAAATCACAAGTATAAGCAGCCCTATGCCCATGAATTTGTCGAGAATCGATCCTATCAGGCGCATGTCGAATATCTCGCTGGCGAATACCCACAGAATGGTAAACGCCATCACACCGTAGAATATATTGATTGTACCCGACTCTTTCATCAGGCGGTAGACATAATACAGCAGCAATGCCACCAACAGTATGTCAACTATATCTTTGATTCCGAAATCTATCATTTTTAGCGGAGAGATTTATAAGGAGAGATTTAACATATATTTCAGCATCCGGCCATTGCGCTGTAAATTTCCACAGCCTCCCTGGCCGCACGCACATCATGGACCCTCAGAATGGCTGCGCCACGGTCGAGAGCGAGCATGTTCACAGCGGTAGTGCCGTTCAGCGCCTCGCCGCTGTCAATGCCCAACAGACGGCTTATCATCGATTTTCGCGACATGCCGGCAAGCACCGGACGACCAAGCATATTGAATGCATCGAGGTCGCGCAACAAACGGTAGTTCTGCTCCAGAGTCTTGCTGAAACCGAAGCCGGGGTCTATGATCACATCATTCACCCCAAGAAGCGACAGCTTGTGGAGCCGCACGCTGAGTTCGCCTATCACGTCGGCTGTCACATCAGCATAATCGCAACGTGTCTGCATATCGGCCGGAGTACCACGCATATGCATAAGAATATACGGCACACCGAGCGCGGCCACCGTCTCAAACATAGCGTCATCGAGTGTTCCGCCCGAAATGTCGTTCACAATGTCGGCGCCCCACTCCGTCGCCGCTTTTGCCGCCACTCCGGCGCGGAATGTATCCACACTCACCGGAATATCCGAACTCACCGAACGAACGGACTCAAGAGCCTCCCGCAAACGTCGGCACTCCTCGGCCTCGCTTACATCTCCGGCTCCCGGACGCGAGGAATAAGCACCCAGATCAATCATGTCGGCACCCTCATCGACCATCTGCCGGGTCCGCTCGGCCACCTGTGCGGACAGCGGAGTCCGCGACCCGGCAAAAAACGAATCAGGAGTGGCGTTTATAATACCCATGACGGCAGGCCGGTCATATCCGACCAGCCTGCCGTTTATATTCAGGGTGAACGGTATCATCAGCGGTTGGCGCGTTTGCGTTCAATCTCGTCAAGAATAATCTTGCGCAGACGCAGATGATGAGGTGTCACCTCCACATATTCATCTTCCTTTATATACTCCAGCGCCTCCTCGAGCGAGAATACCACCGGTGGCACTATACGGGCCTTGTCGTCGGCACCCGAAGCACGCATATTGGTAAGCTTCTTCGACTTGGTGACATTCACCACAATATCGTTGTCTTTTGCGTTCTCGCCGACAACCTGCCCGGCATACACTTCCTCCTGAGGGAAGATAAAGAATTTGCCACGGTCCTGAAGCTTGTCGATGGCATAGGCATAGGCTGTTCCAGCCTCAAGCGCTATAAGCGAACCGTTGGTACGGCGTTCGATATCGCCCTTCCACGGCTGATATTCCAAAAAGCGGTGAGCCATTATGGCCTCGCCGGCCGAGGCCGTAAGAACATTGTTGCGAAGTCCGATTATACCCCGCGACGGAATCTGGAACTCCATGTGAACCCGGTCGTTCTGCGTGGTCATCGACACAAGCTCACCCTTACGGCGGGTTACCATATCGATGATTCTCGACGAATATTCATCGGTCACATTCACTGTAAGCAGTTCCACAGGCTCGCACTTGCGACCATCGATTTCCTTAATGATTACCTGAGGCTGCCCCACCTGAAGTTCATACCCTTCGCGGCGCATTGTCTCGATGAGCACCGACAGATGAAGCACTCCACGACCGAACACAGTCCACACATCCTCATGGTCGGCCTTGGTTACACGCAATGCCAGATTCCGGTCGAGTTCCTTGGTCAGACGGTCGCCGATATGTCGTGATGTAACGAACTTTCCATCGCGCCCGAAGAACGGACTGTCGTTGATTGTGAATGTCATCGACATGGTAGGCTCATCGATAGCTATGCGTGGCAGCGGCTCGGGATTTTCGATAGCCGCTACAGTATCGCCGATTTCAAAACCATCGATACCGACGAGAGCGCAAATATCACCACTCTTCACCGACTGCACCTTCTTTCGGCCCATACCTTCAAAGGTATGCAGCTCCTTGATTCGCTGCTTCACTATCGAGCCGTCTTTCTTGCACAAAGCAACATCCATGCCTTCGCGCAACTCGCCGCGATGCACGCGTCCGATGGCGATACGGCCCACATAGCTTGAAAAATCGAGCGAAGTAACAAGCATCTGAGCATCTCCCTCATATACCACCGGCTCGGGAATATACTCAATTATGGCATCGAGCAAAGGAAGGATATTATCGGTAGGCTTCTGCCAGTCGGTACTCATCCAACCCTCTTTTGCCGAACCGTAAATTGTAGGAAAATCAAGCTGCTCCTCCGTTGCATCCAGATTGAACATCAGGTCAAACACCATCTCCTGCACCTCATCCGGACGGCAATTAGGCTTATCCACCTTATTTACCACAACCACCGGTTTCAGGCCCATCTGTATGGCCTTCTGAAGCACAAAGCGAGTCTGAGGCATCGGACCCTCGAAAGCATCGACAAGAAGCAGACAGCCATCGGCCATATTCAGCACACGCTCAACTTCGCCGCCGAAATCGGCGTGCCCCGGAGTATCGATGATATTGATTTTATAACCCTTGTAATCGATCGACACATTTTTTGACAGAATTGTTATTCCGCGTTCACGTTCGAGGTCATTATTGTCGAGAATAAGTTCTCCGGCATTCTGGTTCTCACGGAAGAGATTGCCGGCCAGAAGCATCTTGTCGACTACAGTAGTCTTGCCATGGTCGACATGTGCTATAATTGCAATATTTCTAATTTTCTGCATATACTGAATATGATCTTGTAGCTATGGAAACGCGCTCAGCGTTTTGCGAATGCAAAGTTACACAGAATTTTTCATACATAATGTATCATTCTCTAAAAAAGATAGAGTAACCCCCACGGCTCTTTCATTTAAAAAAGTCTTGTGCTTCCGAAAAGCCTGTTATTTTATAGCGGGGAAAGTCTGAATGGG
>JAIDBM010000170.1 GCA_029056365.1 Muribaculaceae bacterium
GGGCCACCGGCAGTTTTGTTCCGTCGCTCAGTGTTACCGAAATCGACAGCACAGCCTTTCTGGGATATCCCACATATGGATTGTTGCCGGTGTACGCCGACGTCGACACAAGCTGTTTCGCCCTGGTATACAGCGGAATCTGCATGTCTATCACATTGCCCGATGATGAAATGGTATATCGTCCGAGTTCATCATTGCCATGCTCGCCGGGTTCCGGATTGTATATGCGGTGTCCGCGGGTTATCACATAGCCGTCGGGGTCGGTTATCTTCATTTCATAGTGTTCCTTGTTGTCGCCCGAAACTACTGTTTCATGCGTTCTGATCAACGACAAAAATCCGTTATACGGATACTTCTTCCCGAACTCGCCTTCCTTGTCGACAGTGCGGTTATAGTCGAGCCTGTCGCTCGCTGGGCGGAGGTCCCAGTCCGGGTCGAAATGGGGCGCCCAGTTGTTCGAAGTTATTTCAATCTGTATATCCTTTATCTTTCTGCCTCCGGTGTTGATGCGCAGCGGCATGGTCATGGTGTGGTTGTAGAGATACGATATGTAAAGCGGATTGGGCAGATGTATTCCCGGCGTCTCGTCGTATTCGATATGCCAGTCGGCATCGTTTCCGTTGCCTTTGAAACAAAGCGTGAGTTTATAGTGATGGTTACGCTCGCAATCGTAATTGTTCTTCACATCCTTGCCCAGCATGAAACGGTATTTTATCGGACCCGATGTCACATAGTCGTTGTTACGCGATTCATAATATCCGGTCACCTCCACATAGGTGCCGTACGGCTTGCTGTCCTTGGCCTGTTCGTGCAGCCATTTTATCGAGCCGTTTTCATCGAGCACCGGATTTCCGCCGGCATCGGTTTCATAACTGCCCGCGCCCGGATGGTCGATATTGCCGTCGGCATCGGCGTCCTGGAATTTCATTCGTCCTGTTCCCTGCATGTTCTCGAAGAAAGGCAGACAGAATGCTTCTTCATCGTGAAATGAAATCTCGCGGCCGTTACGGACATATGTGTCAAGTTTGCTTTCGCTCACAACCGACGGCCAGTTTTCATGATTGGAATCACCGCCTGCACCGTAAACAATCCGGAAATCCGACTGGGTTATGCCGAAACCGCCATTGACACTGCTCGACGGGTCTTGCGGCCCGGCGGCACTGTAAAGCCCCAGATAACAGCCGTCGGCCACATCATATACCCTTGCCTCCTTGATATATACCGTTACGTTTTCGCGAAGCTTGCTGCCATCGAAATCGATTGTCAGTTTCGATGCGGCACGCCGAATCCAGGAATGCAATGAAACTGTAGCCGGACGCACCTGCACCACACTCTCGCCCTCGAGATTCATGCCGCGTGTATCGGCCTTGTCGTTTGTGAAATATCCGAACATCGGACACGATGCGGCCACCGACCGACTCCACTGCAGTTTCAGCGCCCGAAGCTTTTCAATTGTAGCAGCCTCCGGCGAGTCGGGTGTAAGTCCGTCGACATTCGCAACTGCAAAAATCTTATAGTTTCCATATGGAAGTGTTACCGGAGCCTTGACACAATATGTGGCTTCCTGAGCAGCCTGCCCGTTTGTGGCATCGGCGGGTTCGCGGTCTTCAAGTTCAGGTTTGTTGCGGCTGAGGTCAACCGTAAGCGAAAGGTCTTTCAACAGTTCGTTTTCCGTGTTGTATACAAGTATCACAAGCGAACCTACAGGATCCATCGAGGCGCCGCCCGGAGCGGTAGTGAAATCGGATCCGGCTCCTGATTCGCCTTCGAAAACCATGCCGGAACTGCGGCTCCCCGCACTCAGCCGGGCCACCTCCATAGGCGTGAATCTCATTTCAAGCTGCAGCGCAGCCGCGCCGTCGGGTATGTCGCCGCCGGGCGCATCGAGCAGGTCGGCCTCACACGACACAAGTGCCGCGGCCATTACAAATGCAAACAATATATGGTAAAAGTGTCGGATCATAGCAATTATTGTATAGGCGGAAACGCCTCGGTCTCCATTATGCTGATATTATCGTTGCCGGATGCATCGCGGTAATATTTCCCGGTCGCAGGGTCATAGAAAAAGCGGTAACGTCCGTTGCTGTCGATGCCGATTACTATGGCCGAACTGCCTACCCCTATATCAACGCCTTTATACAGCTGATAGCCATGATTGATTGTAGGGGTATGACGGTTCATGTTCTCATCGAGACACACTCCTGCCGATACATCCCAGAGATACATTATTTTTCCGAACTTGTCGGTACGCAGCACCAGATATGTTTTACCGTTGTCAATCATGGAATTGAAGAATTTGGCCAGCTGCATCAGCGATACAAGTGGATCTGTTCCCTCATAATCGGTATAATACTTCTCGGTGAGCGGATCGAACGAATACATCACCTCCTTTGTCCTCGGCCACCGGACTATATATCTTTTCCGGTCAGGAGTCATTTCGACACGCGTGGCTATTGGCTGCCGGTCTTTGTTATAGTACTGGTAATCCTTGTCGGCATAGTAATAGCGCTCGTCATAGCTGTCGATGATTATCCATCCGGTGTTCTCGTCGCGTTCAAGGCCGTAGTCGGGCGCAAGCAGAACTTCGCCATACGGAATCACATCAACCTCCACCGACAATTCTTTCTCGCCTTCAAGCCTGCAAAGTGTGAAATCATATATATTATTGCGCAACACATCGAAATAATCGCCTTTCCTGAATCCTCCGGCATAAGCAGGCGGAGTATCGTAGTACTTGAAATCGACATACTGCGGCGAGCTTTCACCTTCGAACACAACCTCTATACGGCATCTGTCGCGGGCATCGAGCGGACGGTCGGCATGACCGCCGTCGACATTCGCGAACTCGGGCAGATATATCACCCAGTCGCCCGAATCATCCTTGTGGAATTTCACTCCGCTGACTATTCCGGCACCCTCAGGCACCGATACCTTGTGATAATAGTCGGCGGCATATGAATCGCCTACATAGTCGTCGTGTCGCGACACACCTTGCGGAGCACGCATCAATGCATCGTGGGCGTTGGTGAGTTTTGCCGATGTTATGTCAAGTCCCTCGCTGTCGGCCCGCACGCGTACCTTCGCATAGGCTCTTAGCAGATGCAGCGTTCCCAGGTCGGTTGTCCAGCCGGGAGTGTACTCCAGGCCGGTGATAAGGTTACTCACTCCGAACATCGGAATAAGCTTTCCCGGGCCGATATGGTCGTCCGCGCCAAAGTCGAACCGTGCCACCGAAGCCGTGGAAACATCCGCAATCCGGCTTGTTCCTGCTGTTAATTCCGGATAATTGTTTCTCCAGTTCGCAAGCACCATCAGCTTTATATCTGTGGAGGCAGCAACGATTTCGCCGGGCATCGTGCCATCGACCCGATAGGTTTTGTTCAGGCCGTCGGCCGACACAAGCGCCACAGCGGCATTATCAAGCCGGCCTATGTATGTATCGCTGCTGTCGAACAAAAGTATTCTGAAATCGGCTCCCTCCAGATCAATCATATTTTCCATAGCCGTACCGGCCTCATATTCGCCCTCCGACGGCGCCCTGCCGCCGGTGCCGTTGCCGGTGGTGATATAGAATCCGGCCATACATGCCTTATTCGGCGCATTGCCGCCGCCATCCGGCTCATTGCCGCCGCACGACACAAGCAGCAACGGCAACAACAAGGCCAATGCCACAAACACCATAGCATGTAGGTTCGTATGCAGTTCCTTTTTGTATCTCATTTTATATATCGGCATTTTGGAGAATTACCCGCCAGCTGTTTATATAGATATAGGAATCCATCCAGCGGCCCTGGTCGTCGAGAAAGAAAACCATGGAATAGTCATCCTGGTAGTCGAGATATTCCTGGTCGGTAAGCGGCGTACCGTCCGGGCGCTTGTAATGGCTGCGCACAAGCAATGCATAGTCGATCAGCGGCACCGACACAATCCGTTCGCCTTTCTTGTTGTATATGTTCACCTTAAGATTTCCGTTTTTTGTAAGGCGCGATGTGCTGATATGAGCTACTGCCGCCGACACCTGGGTTACGTATCTCGACTGCGGCTCTGTATAGTCGGGAACATCCACACCGGCGAAACCGGAATAGGAACTATGGGCGAAATAAGTCAGAGGCTCATCGGCTAAAAGCGAATTATCCCAGTCCATCAGTCCGTTGTCGCCACTTATGGTAAAAGTGAAATCCTCATGATTCAGGGAATTTCCCGACAGATGCTGCAGAACAATATGCAGGTCGTTGGTGTCCTTGATAAGCCGTACTGTCTTTATATGCACGCCTTGTTCTTTCTCGAACTCCACATCATATTCGAGGCCATGGAATAGACGCTTCAGCTCGCTGTCGACATGCGACCCCTCCGAAAGCATTCCGGATGCAGGCTTACGGTCGTGCAGACGACATTGCAGACCACGGACTGTTTCGGCATCGTTCACCCTGAACGATGTCTGATGTCCTTCGCCGCACCAGGCGAGCAATGTATATCGCCCCGGCTCAACGTCAACATCCATCATATACGACCCTGATGCAAGCGATTCTCCCGACTCGGTTTTTCGCCATACCACACGGTCGGTCTGCGGATCAACGAGATATAGTGTCACAGCCGACACCTCGGCCGGAAATGCATCGGTGAACTTCAGGTTCGTATCATAAACGAATCTCACCTTATAATATGGCTGGCAATCGCCCTGGTCATCGTAAATCATGCCGCTGCATGAGCTTAGTCCGACAAACATCGTCAACATAAGGCTGATTCTGAAAATTATGCCACGTGAAAACAGATTCATGTATTGTGGAGTTTTAGATAAATATATAATCGTGGCCTTTCGGCTCGTAATGGTCAGTTTTGGTGGAAATCCTACGGCAGATTTCTGTAGTGTGTCGAGGAGCGGGGTTAGAAAAAAGAGCCGGACTCCGGAACTGAAGCCCGGCTCTTGGGATAGAAAAGGATAGAATAATTATTTAGGATTTTGAAAAAAATCACAGGTCTACACTCTGGCTGATGATTCGCCAGGAAAGTACATTTATGCGTGCGCCTACATAGTAGAGAGGATCTTCGGGAGTATCAGGCTTGAGAGTCTCGCTTCCGCCGTCGGGGTCGTATACAGCATGGCCGATATGGCTGAAGCTGTTCACTGTAATTTTGTACCAGTGGTTACGCACCACGCCGTAATAGCCTTCTTTTTCTTTTGTCGATGCGGTGGCGTTATGTTCTACAGGTATGTAATACAGGTTGGCACCTTTGTTGTACCAGTACAGCGGAGTAGCACCCTGAAGGGCAGTAAGACGCTGGGCGAGGTCAGGACTCTGTATGGGCACGTACTTGTCCGATCCGTCATCGGCTGTTGTCTTGGCATAAAGAGTTGCATCGGGGTCGGCGAGCTTGATGTTCACTTCGCCCACTTTTCCTTCAATACCCTCGAACACAATGTCTTTTACATCAACCTGTGTATACGACGACGCATCGTCGGTGCTTCCGGTGAGATAATAGTAGTTGAGGCCGGCTGCACTGTTGCGGAGTGTATTCAGCACATATGCCTTGAAGTCGTTTTCAAGGAACGCGGTTCCACGGAAATTCAGCATGGGCAAAGCCTCGCCCTCGGCATTGCAGATACGGGTGTTGAGCACAACATGTGTGGTGAGCGCGGGGACAACCAGATTCTGTCCGGCATTGTTGCGGATGAAGATGTTTTCGGCCGCATTGGTGTTTTCGTAGCAATACTGCGCGTAGTCGCTGTTGTCGTTTGTCAGTACACCGTTGAGCTTGGTGGTGTTGGTGTAGAGCAGACGGCTGTCGGCGTTTTTGCCGGCCTCATAAGGATACGAGTATGCCCAGAAGCTGCGGAAAAGCCCGGCGTTGTTCCAGCTGCCGAACGGCGCGGTGTTTTTCCAGTTGCCATCGAACTGCTTTCCGGTGTATGACTCGGCTGCGGTGGCATTCAGGCCCCATCCGAGAACTTCAAGATAAAGTTCGGTATTGGCTTCGCCGTCAGGATTGTTCTGGTCGTTGCCGCCACCGGCTACAGTCTGCTCGAGTTTATAAAATTTCTTGCCGTTCTTTGTAATCGAGGCGGCATTGATTCCGAGCTGTACCTTCGCAGCCAGACGTTCTACATACACATCTACCGGAGAGTTGTTCTGGGCTTCGTCGGGAGTAAGCTTGAAGTTGTCGGCAACGAGCTTGGTTACATTATAATATGTGTCGCTGTGGTTGTCGTCCTCGCCATAGTATGCGGTGGTGCTCATCACGAAGTTGTTGCCATTCTCAGTAAAGTTCGAGTTGAACTCGGAAAGGCGCATTGTGGTTTCGGAAATGGTGCTTCCGGGAGTGAATCCGTCGGCGTTCAGCACCGTAAGCATGTATTCGGGATATGTGTTGCTTGTGAGGTCTTCGAGCACAAGTATATTCTTTGTCGAAAGCCACTCGATGTTCTGGTCGCCGTTGTCCGGACCGAAAGCGGGGTCTACGACCGATGCCTGCATCACATAGTTGCCCTGCGCGTCGAAGAAGAAGAAGCGTGCGCTCTTGACGGTATGTTCACTCTTGCTTCCATCGGTATAGTCGGGGGTATCGTAATCGGTGCTACGGCCCATATCCCCGGTGGAGTTGATGGTTACTGCCAGATAAGCTTTCTGTCCGTCTTTCACGGCTTCGTCGTTTCCGCCGTTGGCCGGTTCTTCGCTGGAACAGGCGCTCACAAGAGCTACTGCTGTAAACGCAGCGAAAAATTTGCTTGCTTTGTTCATGTTCATTTTTTTCTACTTATTATGGTTTGATTGTTTCTTGATTGTTCTATTCTTTTTGCTTGTCGGGCGTCACAAGGTATTTCACACGCTCACGCCGACGCATGTCGTCGAGCATGTCGCGCCTGGACGCCCCTTTTGCCATTCCCTCGCCTGCAGCTCGGTCAAACAGACTGCGTGCGCGGTCCATGTCGCCGTACAAGGCAGCAAGATTGGCCCTGCTGTATGTGGCCTCCGGACTGTCGCCGGCGTTATCGAGCAGTTTGCCTGCCTCGTCGAGACGGCCATGCTTCATCATTATATTTGCCGCATTCAAGGCCGCCTGACGGTCGGACGGATGCACTTCCGCCGCCTTGAGATACACGGCCTCATATTCATCCGACCCAGGTTCGAAGGTAGATGCTATGCGCTGGAAATCAACCGGACGCAGATTCGACGGATTCTCGGCATATACTCTCTTGAGTTCGGCGATGTCGACATAGGTGCGTATTTTGTATTTCACCGTATAGTCGCTGTGGCGCAATGCCGGATAGATACTGTCGAGAAGGAATTTGTACTCTTTCGGAAAACGGCGCTGTATCTCCGCGTTTTTCGGGTCCGGCTCCAGATTGGAGTCCACAATGGCAAGTATCTCGTCGCGGTGCGCGATGTCGAGCTTGAGCAAACGTCGACGCAGGCCTTCCCAGTCCTCAGGCTCATAGTCGGTCGACATAATCGCCGGATCGAGATGATAATAGTTGCGCACATATTCCTTCAAAGCTTCGGTACGCCCTACCGCCAGACGCACATTGTTGCTGTACGATCCTTCGGGCGATGCATAGCCTTTTATTGTTATTCCGGTTATTATGGCATCTTTGTCGTTTCTCACAAAGTCGATGCTGCTTATAATCTTTGCAAGCTCGCTGCGGTTACGACGGTATGTGGGCTTGATTTCGGTTCGGTTTACTATAAAATCGATAAATGCGCTGCCTTCAGCTCTGCGCTCAATCGATTCATCGCCTGTCAGAGCCACAAACTCATATTCAGGATTGAACTGGGGCTCCTCGAAGTCGAGCAAAGCCAGAGGCGTGTCCGGACCCTGACGGAGCGGATCACAGCAATGGCTCAGCTCCTGGCGCATGTCCACGCTGCAACGGGTCATCCACGGCTGGAAATCAACATCCTGACGGTATTGTATCGCCACCTTGTCGGAGGCCGACCATACCCTGGTGCCTGTCGGCAAATCGCTGTTGCGCAGATGATAATAATAGCGGTTACGTCCGGCCACATACACTTTGGGCAATTCAAGCGAATCAGTCCTGTCGGCCGAACGGAGCACAGGAGTGAACACAACTTCGTGGTCGCGCCCGGGATTGATGTCCGACGGATTGATTTCCATACTGATTTTAAGCCTGCTGCCATCATCGTATCTGGCAATATCTATGTCGCCTAACCTGAGAGCGACCGATGGCTCTGCGGCAATTCCACGCACCGTCGCGCATAATGCGGCGGCAACCATTATGTATTGGAGTGTTTTCATTGTCAGAATTCGTATATCAGATTGATGGCCGCCTTGGTGGGACCTACATAATTATGACTGTAACCCGACTGTATTTTCTGTCCGCAGTCCTTGCACTCGAACACATCGCTGCGGGTATATACCCATCCTATGCCTATTTCGGCCTCAATGTTCCAGTGCCGGTTGATAATCCAGGAATATCCGTATGCAATTCCAGCCCCGGCCATCCAGCCCTGATAACGGAAATCCTTGAGCTTTCTGAAATCAGTGCCCAGAAAGCTGAACGGCAAATTCAGATGCCCCCAGTTATACTGACCGCCAAGAACATGGGCGCCGAAAAAATGCCCCGACCATGCCTGACATAGCCAGTAGCGGCCTTCGGGCTGCACAAGCCAGTGTTTCCACCGCCGGTTATCAACAGTCCATGCATTGAGATTGGCACTCAAGTCGAATGTCCACTTCGGAGCCATGCGAACTTCCACCCCGCCATTAAGAGTAAGCGTGGCGTCATACAGCATATTGGTTTTCAATGCAGCTTTCTGACCATATGTGATAGTGGCGCACAGCATCGCCAAGACCACGGATAACAGTCTTATATTAATCATAGTTTTAATTTGTTTAAAAAAGAATAGTCTGCGCACGAACACTCCATGCACAATGCTTCATGATGGAGTCCGTCGGTTTGGCGAGGGCGTTGACAAGCTGTCGGAAATGCTCACAGAAATTTTTTCTGAGAGAAATTCCAATGTCTAAATCTTCCCGTATCTTCTTGAATTTGTCGCGTAAAACGCTGACACACAGATATTTAACCCAAAATTGGGGGGGGGTAAAATTTTCGTTACTTTTATCAACCCATATAAAGGTGTACGAGCGGATGTAATAGCAGAAATGTGATATTTCATAATCGAAATATTAAGCAAAGATAAATAGAATAGAAAGAAAAATATTTCGGATTGGATATCAAATGACTTTTGTCAAACCTGAAAATATAAGGTTCGTCACACTTGTGAGTGCAAAGTTATGAACAAATATGTAAACTACAAAATTTTAGAGGGTTAACATCATAGGTTTAACCTTTGTTGGTTTTTGTAAATATTTTTTCAGCAATAATTGACGGTATTTCTCCTGTCCGATACTCACGCCAAGCCGTTTCAACATAAGAGCCGTTTCCAAAAACAAAGCAGGCAACACATCAGATGCGCTGCCTGCCTGAAAATAATTTTATCCGGAATTATTCCTTCTTGGAATCACTCACATATCCATATCCGTATGCACGCTTGGTCTTGCCATAGTGGCCATATGTGCCGTAACGGCGATACAGATACGAGCCGCTGCGCATGTTCACACCATTAAGGACTATATATACTTCCTTGAGGCGGTGGTTCACCACGGCGCTGTGCAGAACCTTCAGACCTCGTTTGGTGGAGTACGAAGCCCGGGCCACAAACAGCTGGATGTCGCTGTAAGGTATCACCAGGAAGGCATCGCTGATTATACCTATAGGCGCGGAGTCGATAATCACGTAGTCGAAATCATGACGCAGCTGATCCATCAGACGCACCATATTCTCGCTCAGAAGCAGTTCGTTCGGGTTCGGAGGCACAGGTCCGGCCGGCAATACGAACAGATTCGGGTTCACATCGCTCTGATGAACAAGGTTAGTAACATTACGTTCCTGACCGGAAAGGAATGTGGTGACACCGGTCTGGTTCGTAAGTCCGAAACGGTGTGCGAGAGCAGGCCGACGTATGTCCATACCAACAACTATGACACGTTTGCCCGAAAGTGCGTATGTCATGGCAAGGTTTGTGGCGATGAATGTCTTACCCTCACCCGAAATACTCGATGTTACAAGTATCACCTTCTTTTCGCCGCCGTTGCGGGTAAAGCTGATGTTGTTACGCAACAGACGGAACAATTCCGCTATCGGAGTGCTTACATTCTCTCCTACAACAATGGGCAATCCGTCCTTGGCAGGGTCTTCGCATATCTCGCTTATGATAGGTATCGAAGTCATTCGCTCCAGCTCGTCCTGATCCTTGAATATAGGGAACAGCAGACGGCGCAGGAATATGATCAGAGCCGGAATGAGAAGACCCACAAGAAGCGCGATGCCGTATATCATGCTGGTTTTCGGAGCCACAGGTCCATAACCCATGGGGTCGTCGATCAGTCGGGCGGTGGGCGTGGCCAGAGTTTTCTGCAAGGCTATTTCCTCACGGCGCTGCAACAGGAATGTGTAGATGTTTACCTTTACCTGCTGTTCGCGGAATATCTCGTTCAGGCCTTTGTCGACTGTCGGCACTGCTGCAAGCTGTCCGGCGCTGCGGCTCGACAATGCATACAGAGTGGAGCGTTTCGACTCCAGATTCCTGCGGGCCGAGCTTATTGTCGACAGTATACGGCTTTTCTGCGCATTCAGTTCCTCGCGAGCCTGCACAATCGAGGCATCGGGATTGTCTATGTTCTTACCCTGTATGAGTCTGTTGTACTTCGACACATTGGTGTTGTAGCTTTCAATCAGGCCCTGCAGAGCGGCATTGTCGGCAAGCACCGGCAGCTGGGTATATTCGCCGTTCTGCGAAACCATGGTGGCGAGAGTGTTAAGCATTTCTATCTGTGCGCTCACCTGAGCTATCTCCACCTCATTGGAGTTCTTCTGGGCCAGGTTCATCGAAGCCTGTGCATCGAGGTTGGTGATGTTATGTTCCTGCCGGTAGTTCTTCAGGCGGTCTTCTACATCACGCAGTTCACCGGCAATCATTTTCAGACGTTCGAGGATAAATGCCTCTGTCTGTATGGCCGAACGGTTCTTGTCCTCGATTATCTGCTGGTTATAGAAGTCGAGCAATGCGTTTATCACATCCACGCCCTCCGATATTATATCGGTGTTTACGGTCACACGCAGAATTGTTCCGGAGTTCTGGGCATATGTTATGTTGAGGGCCTTGGACAGTATGCCTGCGGCTCTCATGGGATTGATTGCCACTACCTTTTCGGGCACCGTCATGGCCGAGGCCGTAGCCGACCGCGTGAACGTTACCGTGCCCTGCGAGAGGTCGACCTTCGCGGGCAGCGCCGTGGCCTTGAGTTCTTTTTCCTCTTTCTGCCCCTTATACGATGATTTTACTTTTATATTATATTTTTCATCGCCTGCCGGAGAAATCTCGGCTACTATAGGCGCGGCGAGCGATCTGAGCGAAGCCGAGTCCACTGTCATTATCACAGCCGAGGTGTTGTATACCGGCTCGTCGCGCATTTTGCCCATACCGTAATAGGTGTATGCCAGATTAAGGCTGTCGACGATATGTATGAGATTGTTGCGCGATTTCAGAATCTCTATTTCAGTTTCATCGATAAAGTTCTTGGTCGAGAGCAACGGGTCGCTGTTGCCGAAAGTAATGGCGTTTTTCTTTGCCATCACGTTCTCGTCGTTGAGATATATCGAAGCCGATACCTGATAGGTCGGTATTATTGTGGCGATATAGTAGTAGGCCCCTGCCAGCAGAACGGCCACACTGAGCAGAAACCATTTCCAATGCGAGGCATAATCAAGCAGCAGGCCTATGATGTCGAAACCTGAGTCGAGTTTTTGTTCGTCGCTGTTGTTTAGATTGTCGTCGTTTGTCATTATTCTGTTTTGTTACTTTGCAAGATTGATTATACCTACCACCAGACCGGCTGTAGCCGAAATTGTTCCTACAATGGCTGAAGTGGCTCCTACAGCGCTGTTGAGTTGCCAGGCACTCTGGCGCATCGACGGGTTCGGTTCCACATATATGAAATCGTTCTGCTGCAGGTTGAAATATGGCGAGAGCAACAGATTCTTGTCGTGTATGTTCATGCGGTGAACCTCACGCGAGCCATCGGCGTTGGTGCGCACAAGCATTATGTTCTCTCGCTCGCCCTTGATGTTAAGGTCGCCGGCAAGCGCTATCGCCTCAAGGAAGTTCATGCGCTCGTTCTTGCTCTGGATCACACCGGGAGAGCCTACCGCTCCGAGCACCGTGACACGGAAGTTCATCAGACGTACATCTACTGTCGGACGTTCGGTTACATATTTCGGATAAATATCATCGGCGATTCTGGCCACAAGCTGCGATTTGGTGAGTCCGGTCACATGTATCTTGCCGAGTACCGGGAAGTCGATGTCTCCCTGATTGTCCACAAGGTAAAACTGTGTGTTGGTTTCGGCGCCGGAACCCTGGCCTGACGTGGTGGTACGGTTGGTCATTGTGGATATGTTGCCGTCGGGCGACACATACTGGCCTTTGTTGAACGGTGCGAGCGCTGTAGGCAGCGAACCGGTGACTTCGATATTCAGAAGATCGCCGGGGCCGAGCACCGGGTCCGGTACCGGCGCCGAAAGCTGCAGCACCTCTGCCGGAAGCGTGTCGGCATCTACCAGATATGGCACCTTCTTCGGTGCTGAACATGCGCACAAACCTGCCGCAACCGCTATAGCTAATGTGGTTTTTATAGCCTTCATTTCTTGCAAGAGTATAAATAAATTTATAATAAATATCGCTTGTACAAAACACACTCACCGGACACCCGCACATGTATGCAGGGGCCGATAAGTGTGCAAAGTTAGCATTTTTTCAGAAATCTTGCAAATATTTCGTTCAATAGGTGATATTGAATCCGATATTGAGCTGGGCGCTGGCATGGCCTACAGGAACAAACTGCGGAGTCACGCGAAAGAACTGGTGATCGCTTCCTATAAAGAAGTTGAACCCGCGCGGATGAAAGTTCAGCATCCATCCGAACGACGATCCGAAAGTGCCGGCTCCGTAATTCACTGTGGCATCGAACCATCGCGTCGGCTTGACATTGGCATAGAATCGACCTTCGGTCCACGACTGTACGCCTGCCACATGGGACGACAGCAGGAATGCTCCTGTCAGACGGCTGTAGAACGGCATGCTGTATTCTGCTCCGAGACGCAATGTGGCCCCGAGCGCTCGTGTGAACGACCGACCGGTTGCTGTGCGGTGGAAATTAACCACATCCTGCAGGTCGGACCACATGTTGTCGACCTGCTCGCTGAGCTTGTTGTCCTCGTATCCGGGCTGGTTCTTGTCGACGGCAACATTACTGAAACCGTCGAAAGTCCATGTTACATCGGAAGTGGCTCCTTTCACCGCATTACTGTATGTCATGAATCCGAGGTCGGATACGGCAGCCGACAGCTGCAGTCCCGGAAGGGCGGGCAGATTCCATGTGGCGCCGAGATCCACAGCCATGCCGAAACCCGAAAGTCCGAACCGGTTGTATTCGATATCACCCCAC
>JAIDBM010000171.1 GCA_029056365.1 Muribaculaceae bacterium
AAAAAACATCGTGGATGAAGCGTGGCCGGGCGACATCGTGGGTATTCCCGACACCGGCAATTTCAAAATCGGCGACACTCTTACCGATGGATCTGTTCTTCACTTCAAAGGACTTCCGAGCTTCTCCCCCGAAATGTTCAAATATATCGAGAACACCGATCCGATGAAATCAAAGCAGCTTGAAAAAGGCATACAGCAACTCATGGACGAGGGTGTGGCACAGCTGTTTGTAAACCAGTTCAACGGGCGCAAGCTTATCGGCACAGTCGGACAACTTCAGTTTGAAGTAATCCAGTACCGCCTGCTTCACGAGTATGGAGCCCAATGCCGATGGGAACCGATATCGCTATACAAGGCATGCTGGATTGAAAGCGATGACGAAGAAGCACTTGCATCGTTCAAACGCCGCAAGCACCAATTCATGGCTGTAGACCGCGACGGACGCGATGTGTTCCTTGCCGACTCCAACTACGTGCTCCAGATGGCTCAAAGCGATTTCCCGAAAATCCGCTTCCATTTTACCAGCGAATTTTAAAGCCGCTTCAACGATAATTGTTCCACGTTTCCCCTTGATTCGAAACTAAAATTTAAATATATATATGGTTGTATTCTTCAAAAAAGGCAGCTCTACAATCTATGCCATAGGCACCGAACGTGAGCTCACCAGTGATGATGACAAGAAACTGTCGTGGCTGCTCGGCGGCGCACGCCGCCTTTCCTCCAGGACTGTCAAAGGCACATTTGTGGGTCCCCGCAAAGAGATGCTTACTCCTTGGAGTACCAATGCAGTGGAAATCACCCGCAATATGGGCGTAGACGGAATATTCCGCATCGAAGAGTTTTTCCGAAGTGAATCTGAAACTCCTGCATTCGACCCAATGCTTCAGGCTGTTTATAAAGGACTCGACGGCAAGGTATTCAGCACAGACCGCACTCCGGAGCCCATAGTGCATATTTCCGACATCAGCGAATACAACCGTCAGGAAGGTCTGGCTCTTAGTCCCGACGAAGAAGAATATCTGCGCGGACTCGCCGAAAAACTCGGCCGACCGCTTACCGACAGCGAGGTATTCGGTTTCTCCCAGGTGAATTCCGAACATTGCCGTCATAAAATATTCAACGGCACCTTTGTAATCGACGGCCAGGAAAAACCGTCGTCGCTTTTCGGTCTGATCAAGAAGACCTCGAAGGTAAACCCCAACGGACTTGTTTCTGCCTACAAAGACAATGTAGCATTCGTTAAAGGCCCGAAAATCAATCAGTTTTATCCCGAAAACCCCGATCGTCCCGACTATTTCACCGAGCGACAGATAAACACTGTAATCTCGCTCAAAGCCGAAACCCATAACTTCCCCACCACTGTCGAGCCGTTCAACGGAGCGGCAACCGGAACCGGAGGAGAAATCCGCGACCGTCTCGGCGGAGGCAAGGCATCACTGCCCATAGCCGGCACAGCCGTATATATGACAGCCTATCCCCGCCTTGGAGAACAACATCCGTGGGAACTCATGATGAATCCGCGTGTATGGCTATACCAGACACCGGCCGAAATCCTTATCAAGGCATCGAATGGAGCCAGCGATTTCGGCAATAAATTCGGCCAGCCCCTGATATGCGGTTCTGTGCTGACATTTGAACATCAGGAGGATGGCCGCATGTACGCCTACGACAAGGTTATAATGCTCGCAGGCGGAGTCGGATACGCCGACCGCAAAGACGCTATCAAGGGCACGCCCGTTGCCGGACAGAAGGTTGTGCTCAGCGGAGGCGACAACTACCGCATCGGCATGGGCGGCGGAGCTGTATCGTCGGTTGCGACGGGCCAGTACTCAAGCGGCATCGAACTAAATGCCGTTCAGCGTGCCAACCCCGAAATGCAGAAGCGCGTATCCAATGTGATACGTGCGCTCGCCGAAAGCGAAAACAATCCCATCGTGTCGATACATGACCACGGTGCCGGAGGCCATCTCAATGCTCTTAGCGAACTGGTGGAAGCCACTGGCGGAGAAATAAACATCTCGGCACTGCCTGTAGGCGACCCCACCCTTTCGGCCAAAGAGATTATAGGCAACGAAAGTCAGGAACGTATGGGAATGGTAATCGATGCCGACAAGATTCCATATGTAGAAGCCATAGCACAACGTGAACGCGCACCACTCTATGTAGTCGGCGAAACCACCGGCGACCACCGTTTTGTATTCAACGGCACCGATGGCAACAAGCCCATCGACCTGGCCATGGACGATATGTTCGGCAACTCGCCCAAGACAGTCATGACCGACAATACTGTGAAACACAGTTATTCCGATGCTGACACAGATCTTGGCAGACTTGAAGAATACCTCACAAACGTGCTGTCGCTTGAAGCTGTTGCCTGCAAAGACTGGCTCACCAACAAAGTCGACCGGTCGGTAACCGGTAAAATCGCCCGTCAGCAGTGTCAGGGAGAGATACAATTACCGCTCAGCGACTGTGGAGTCGTAGCTCTTGACTACCGTGGACGGGCCGGTATCGCAACATCTATAGGACATGCGCCACAGGCCGCTCTCGTGAATCCTGCCGCAGGTTCGGTACTTGCCGTAGCCGAGTCGCTCACCAACATTGTCGGCGCAGACCTTGAACAAGGCCTTCGCAGCATAAGCCTCAGCGCCAACTGGATGTGGCCCTGCAAAAATCCGGGTGAAGACGCAGCCCTATACAGCGCTGTGGAAGCATGCAGCGATTTCACCTGCGCTCTCGGCATCAATATTCCCACCGGCAAGGACTCCCTGTCCATGACACAGAAATACGGCGACAAGGCAGTCTACGCCC
>JAIDBM010000172.1 GCA_029056365.1 Muribaculaceae bacterium
GGGTTGGATTTAATGTAGTCGAGTACGGGCAATATCTGCGCCGGGTTATGTATGGAGTCGAAATGTCCGCTCACGACAGGCACGTCGATGTGGTAGTCGATGCTTGCAGAAATACGTTTTCCGCTGCGGTTGATATAGTACGATTTGTTTCGGTCGAACACACGTGCCACAGGCGACATCGGCACTATGTCGAGCCGTAGTTCTCCGTTGCACAATACTGCCGCGTTGACGCTTTCGATCTGGGGCAGGGCGCCGAGCACACGTTCCATTTCATGAAGCCTGATGTGGTGCTGGCTTATGCTGTCGAGTCCTCCGAAACGGCGCCGGCATTCGCGCCTTATGTCATCGGCGTTTACGAAGCCGGTTCCGAGTGAATCGGCGATGGCGAACTGTACGCCTGCATACGGACGCGATGCGGCATTGCCCTTCGCGAGGGGCAACATCACAGCCAGATATACCAGCATGAGCAGTGCCAGCACACACCGTATCACAGAGCTTTTCGTCATCATACCGTTAATTCTTTTACCAGAGCGGGCAGATAGAGATTGAGGTCGCCGGCTCCGGCGGCCAATAAGATTTCAAAGTTACGATTTTTTACCGTATTTACAAAGTCTTCCTTTGAAATCAATGTTTTTTCGCTGTTTTTTATTTTATCGAATATCACACGTGAACTTACGCCGGGAATGGGTTCTTCGCGGGCGGGATATATGTCGGTGAGAATCACCTCGTCGGCCCGGGAGAGAACCTGGGCGAATTCATCGGCGAAGTCGCGGGTGCGGCTGTACAGATGCGGCTGGAATGCCACGGTTAGCCGCCGGTGCGGATACAGGGCACGCACCGAAGCTATGCTTTGTGCGAGTTCGGCCGGATGATGGGCGTAGTCGTCGATTATCACGTGCCCGTCCGGACCGCTTTCCTTGAGATGGAACTGGAAGCGGCGTTCGGCACCCATATACGAAGCCATGGCGGCAGCCGCGCTGGCCGGATGCAGTTCTTGTGCAAGATGGCAGGCTGCGAGTGCGGCCACAGCGTTTTCGATGTTTATGTCTACCGGTACGCCGAGTTCGATGCTGTTTATTCTGCCGCCGGGATATACAAAGTCGAACAGAATGGTGCCGTTGCCGTATGATATGTTTTCGGCATGGTAGTCGCCTTCGCTACGTGAGTAGTAGTAGGTTTCCACGCTGTCGGTTGCACGCGGGCGGAGTTTGAGGTCCGTGTGCAGCAGCAGTTTTCCGTCGGGCCGGATAAGCTCGGTGAAGCGGGCGAAGCTTTCCAGATATGCATCTTCGGTGCCGTATATGTCGAGGTGGTCGGGGTCGGTGGCGGTAATCACTGCGATATATGGAGTGAGGCGATGGAACGAGCGGTCGTATTCATCGGCTTCGACCACCGAGTATGGCGATGTGGATGAAAGCAGCAGGTTGCTGCCGTAGTTTCGCAGTATTCCGCCCAGAAACGCGTTGCATCCGGCAGGGCCGGAGTGAAGTATATGGGCGCACATGCTCGAAGTGGTTGTTTTGCCGTGGGTTCCGGCAAAACATATCGCTTTGCTGCCACGGGTAATCATGCCGAGCGCTTCGGCCCGTTTTATTACATTGAATCCGTTGCCCCGGAAGTATGAAAGAGGAATGTTCGATTCGGGCACAGCCGGAGTATACACCACAAGCGTTTCGGACGGATTGCGGAAATCATCGGGTATGGCATCCATGGAGTCTTCGTAAGAAATGTCGATACCTTCGTCGGCCAGGCATCGGGTGAGTGGCGACGGAGTGCGGTCGTATCCGGCCACTTTTATGCCTCGGGAGCGGAAATAGCGCTCTATGGCGGCCATGCCTATGCCGCCGGCTCCTACAAAATATACATTGGGGTAATTCATGTCAGTGAGAATGGTGATGTTTGTTCATTGTCTTTACAATTTCATCGACAATGCGGTCGTCGGAGTCGTGCATGGCCATTGCGGAGATTCCTTCGCTCAGCTGAGTCAGACGGTGGCGGTCGCCGACCAGCCTTATGGCGTTGTCGGCGAGTGTGGCTGCGGCATCTGCATCAAGAACCATCTCGGCGGCCTGATGGTTCACCAGGGCCTGCGCGTTTTTGCGCTGATGGTCTTCGGCAACGTTGGGCGAGGGCACCAGCAGGGCCGGTTTTCCCAGCAGCTGGAGTTCGCTTATGGTTCCTGCACCGGCGCGTGCCACCACAAGGTCGGCGGCGCGATAGGCCAGGCCCATGTCGTCGATGAACGGTGTGGCCTTGATACTGTCGGGCATATTTTCGAGCGCGGCCGGAATTTTGTTTTCGTATGCTTTGCCGGTTTGCCACAGCAGCTGGATGTTGTTTTCCACAAAGCGCGGCAAGGCATCGGCCATGCTGTTGTTTATGGTGCGTGCTCCGAGACTTCCGCCTACAACAAGAATCAGCGGACGTTCGGGGTCGAAGCCGAGTTTCTTCCGGGCCTCGGCCGGAGTGATGTTCTGTTCGAGCAGCGCCGACCGCACCGG
>JAIDBM010000173.1 GCA_029056365.1 Muribaculaceae bacterium
CGGTATTCGGCATACTCGGCAGCCAAAAAGTGACACTCCAGCACAACCTGCGGCCGATGCTTGAACTTGAAAGCGGATCAAACGACCCGATGGCCTACATGCTCACCATAATACTGCTTGAAGCCATTTCAATCGACAGCGGACTTTCGGCCGGACGAATATTGCTTGAACTGGCCATGCAATTCGGCATCGGCATCGCCGGCGGCTATGCGCTGGCGAAATTCACGATATGGCTCATCGGAGCTTACTGCCGGATAGGAAGGAACAGCGGCTTCAGGGAAGACTCCTCACAAACCACCTCCATGACCTCGATTCTTACCATCGGCTGTGTTTTCCTCACATTCTCCATAACCACAGCACTATCAGGCAACGGCTATCTGGCCGTATACATCGCCGGCATTGTGCTTGGCAACGCACACATTCCGAATTCACGCGGCATAGGCAAATTTATCGACAGCATGACCTGGCTGGCACAGATAGTGGTGTTTCTCATGCTCGGACTTCTTGTCAACCCGCACGAAATGCTCGATGTGGCCGCCGTGTCGCTGCTTATCGGAGTATTCATGATTACCGTAGGCCGACCACTGAGTGTATTCCTGTCGCTTGCGCCATTGAGAAAAATAAACCTGCGCTCCAAATTATTTGTTTCCTGGGTGGGACTTCGCGGTGCTGTGCCCATAATATTCGCCACCTACCCCGTTGTTGCAAACATAGAAGGCGCCGGCCAGATTTTTAACATAGTGTTTTTCGTAACACTGCTTTCTCTGCTCGTACAGGGTACTACCGTGATAAACGCGGCAAAACGTTTGCGCCTCATCGACAACAACGCACCTGCCGACGACGATTTTGGCGTGGAATTATCGGAAGACCTTCCCACTTCGCTCCACACCCTTACCTTGACCGAAAAAGACCTTTCCCACGGCAACACCCTTAGCCAGATGCAGCTTCCGTCCGGATCTCTGGTAATGATGGTTCGGCGTGGAAGCGAGCATCTGGTGCCTAACGGCAGCATGAATCTGCGCCCGGGCGATATACTGCTCATTATCCGCAATGACTGACTCACCGCTTATTCGTAAACTCTCTGCTTATTTGCAGAAACATGATCAACACACACTTCCATACTCACGCCTTATCGACCCAGCATACACCAATCACTAAAATCACAACACAAAACACACATTTTGCCATCAAAACGGAAAAATATTACGCAAAAGTATATTGTTAATCCAGATTTTTCACTTATCTTTGCACATCCGACATGACATCATTTCCTCATAACTACAGAAACATGGCCGGACAAATCAACACAAGCGACTGACTGTTCAATCATTATCCAATTAACCAACACAATGAGAAATCGTTTTACCCAGACACTCATCGTCTCGACTGCTCTTGGTTGCGCGGCGGCTTTCGCCTCCGGCTTCACCGGCGACATAACGCCAGAGCCACGGACACCTCAAGAAGTGGCGAAACTCATGGCATCGCAAAAAGAAGCGAGAAGCACACGCCCCCAAACTACCGCAAGCCAATCTCCCAAAAGAGTTAAAGGCGGAGAAAACAACGACAAACCCCTCTACGGCATGATGTGGGAAAGCTTCGATTACAGCGGATGGTTCGGAGTAAGAGAGGTAAAAGCCAACGGCATGCACAAAGCCATCAAGCAAATGAACGACATGCCCTTCACCGGATGTTATATCGATGGCAAATACCTCTCTGTTTTCTGCAACGACACCGATGGCGCACCACCTTATGTCACCTACATAGCCTATGACGCCGAGACCTGGCAACAGATCGGCTCATACTTCTCATTTGTATATTCGAACCCCGACATCCTGCCCTATGGTCTGACCTACGACCCTACGACCCAGAGTGTATACGGCTCGGTATTCAACGATGCATGGACCCGCGTCGGCACAGAAGACGCACAATTCTGCAGGGTGAATCACGACAATATGTTCGACCCCATAACAATTATCGGAGACCTGCCTGTGCGCATGAGGGCCACAGCAGCCTCGGCCGATGGCGTGATATATGGTGTCGGAACCGACAACTGCCTGTATACAATCAACAAATTCAATGCCGAGACAGAAAAAATAGCACAGCTCGACATTGAATACAATTCCTTTTATATCGGACGTGAATCCATGGTAATGGACTGGGAAACAGGACTCCTGTATATGTCGTACATGGACACGATCTACGATACGTTCATCGTACGCATCAACCCTGCGACCGGCAGCACCACGAGAGTAGCCAACCTCGGATATGAAAGCGGCGGCTCCGGCACATGCGACCTGTTCTGCGCGCTCTGGTTCAAGCAAAGCGCTACAGCGGCAAGCGGAACCCCGCTTCCGGTCAGCGGCCTTGAAGTAGTGCAGGAAGGCGTCGAACTCAAAGCCGCCGTGAAATTCACCATGCCGACAGCCGACACCGACAACGAACCTCTCGAAGCCACACTCAGCTGGTATATAAACGACGGAAACACCGACATTGCATCCGGCACCGCCCAGCCCGGCGAAGAAGTCAATACCACAGTAACGCTTCCGAATCCCGGAAAAACCAACGTGGTTGTATATGCCGCCATCGGCGAGACACGCAGCAACCCGGTGTCGCAGTACATCTTTGCCGGACCCGACACACCGGTTATCGACGGACTGCCAAGTGCGAGAGCAAACAACGACTACAGCAAGATTACCGTACAGTGGAACAATGCCTATGCGGCCAACGGCGGTAATTTCGAGGCGCCGGTCACCTACACCCTCACACGACTGCCCGACAATACCGTAGTGGCTGAAAATCTCACCGAAAACAAGTTCACCGATGAACTCACTTCCGACATCAAGACACGCTACAGCTATGCCATCACTCCGGTTGCTGGAACTGTCAAAGGTGAAAGCGTTACATCGAGGCAGACATTCGGAGGCCGCTATTTCACCCTGCCCTACTCCGACGACTTCACCGACAACGACCTGTTCATGCAATACCCGGTAATCGACGCGAACAACGACGGCCGACTCTGGGACCTCAACACAAACCGCAAAGCGGCATTCTATCAGTCGACAAACAAGAACTCCGACGACTATCTGCTTATCGGCCCGTTCAAGGCTCAGGCCGGCATCACATACACCTTCGGATTCACCGCCGACGGACACAGCAAACGTGAAAAAGTGGCGGCATATGTCGGCACCGACCCCAATGACGTGAAGTCGTTCAGCCACCAAATCGTACCACCAACGGAAATCGACCCGCTGAAAGGCCCCTCGGCCCTGGAAGGCAGCTTTGAAGCCACTGAGAACGGCGACCTGTATTTTGCCATCCACGCATGCAGCCAGGCCAACTCGCAGTATCTGTACATATATGACGTAAACGTCCGCGACATCAGCCCGTTATGCCCCGGAACACCTACCGGACTGCAGGCTACTCCGGGCGCATCGACAGCTGTTATCGAATTCGATCTTCCCGACACCAATATCGACGGAAGGCCTGCCGACGGACTCACAGCGGCAAAAGTATTCCGCAACGGCAATCTTATCGCAACCATCACCGACAACATCGCCAAAGGCGCCCATGTAAGCTACACCGACACCGATGCCGTGTCGACCGGACTGCACACCTACTCGGTATGCGCAGTGAACGAAGCCGGCAACGGCAAAAGCTCGATTCTGCAGGTATACCGCGGACTCGACTTCCCCGGCACGCCGCGAAACCTGAGAATATGGGAAGACCTCGAGACCCCCGGCCTGATGCATATAACATTCGACCATGCCGAAAGAGGCGTTAACGGCGGATACTTCGACCCCGAGAACACAACCTACCTGCTCGACTATCTCGTATGGGGGGGCGCAAGCGGTCTGGTAACACTCGGAAAAGGAACAGAATTCACATTCCAGTATCCGGAACAGATGAAGGAACAACAACCCTTCGCCGGCAGCGTGTACGGCCACAACGAGAGCGGCGACATACGTTCAAGCTGGAACACAAAGACAGCCACAATAGGTCCGGCGAAAAACCTGCCTCACCGCGAATCGTGGGCGGGCCAGAAACATGAAAACGGCGAATGGACCGGATGCTCCACAGAAGACAAACCCGGCCTGTTCGAAACATTCTGGGAAGTGCGCGACGGCACAGTCACCGCTGTTTCGCCTCAGGACGCCGACGGCGGCATGCTTGCCCTGAATTCCATAATCGAAAACGGCAGACACCGTATTCTCACGCCACGCTTCACCCTTGAGGGAACTGCCAACCCGACCATGGTGTTCTACTATCTGTACACCGACGACGCCAACGAATTACTGCTTGAAGTACTTGAAGAAGATCAGCCGGCACGCACTCTGGTAAATCTGGATCTCGCTCCCGAAAACCGCAACAAATGGCTCCGTACCGAAATTCCGCTCAAAGAATTCCTCGGCTGCAAATACGTGCAGTTCGCATTCAACGGCTGCGGCAACAATGCAAGTGAGTTTATCTGTCTCGACAACTTCTCGGTATCCGATTATTCGGAATACGACCTGAGCCTGGTAGACTTTACCGCGCCAATGAAAATAGACATTAACGAAACCGGCACCTTCAATGTAAAAATACGCAACAACGGCGGCAAAGATGCCAAAGAAGGCGATTACAGTGTGAAATTCTTTAAAAACGGAACTCTGGCCGAAGAACTGTTCCCTGCAACATTGCCTTCATACACAAACCTGGAGCTGACATTTACCGACGTTCCTTCGGTAACCGATCCCGAATCGTCGGAATACAGCGTTGAGATATCGTTCAGCGCCGACGGCAATCCGGCCGACAACAAAAGTTCCCTGCGCATAGTACGCATCGTAACGCCACAATATCCGACCGTAACCGATCTCGAGGCCATTGATTTCAGCGGAGTTCTGCTCAGATGGTCCGACCCGAACACATCGGCACTCCCCGGCACTCCCGTAACCGAATCGTTCGAGAACTACGCATCGTATATCTACGAAAACTTCGGAGAATGGGAAGTATACGACGGCGACCAATGCCCGACCGTACGTCTGGCCATCGACTATTCCGGTCCGCTCGAATATCCTAATGCCGGAGCCAAAATGGCATGGCAGGTTCTCGACCCCGGCGATGCCGGCATCACAGGAAATGCATGGTATGCCCGCACCGGCGTAAAACTTCTGGCAAGTTTCCAGGCCTGCATCGACAATACCCGCGACATAGCCTGCAACGACTGGCTGATTTCGCCCGAGCTGAACGCCAGCGCCCAGAAAATTTCGTTCTACTCCAACTGCGGCATGAAGACATGGTCGCCCGAAATCTTCGACTTAATGATTTCATCGACCGGCAACTCGGTTGAAGACTTCACTCCTCTGGCCAGCGATGTAGAAGTGCCCTACAGCTCCGGCGACTGGACCGAATTCGAGTTCGATCTTCCGGAAGGAACCCGCTACTTCGCCATTGTACACAAATCGATTGGCAAAATGGCCATGCTTGTCGACGACATCACATATGTTCCGGCCGGAAGCCAGCCCATATCTCTCGAACTTCAAGGTTTCAATGTATACCGCGACGGCGTACGCATCAACAGCGAACCGATAGCCGACAACGAGTATCTCGACGGTGATGTCGAAGTCGGCAAGAGTTATTCCTATCGTGTAAGCGCCGTATGGGACAAGGGCGAATCGCCACTTTCGAATATCGCAGTCATATCTCCGTCGTCAAGCGTCGGCGATGTATACAGCGGTAAATTCTCAGTGAGCACCTCCGGAGGCAACATACATGTGAACGGCGTATACGGACAAGTTGCACTTTACTCTTCAAGCGGAGTATGCATTTCGGCAGTCCAGGCATCCGGAACCGCGGAATTCACTGTCAACACATCCGGTGTCTACATTGTGAAATCGGCAAATAATGCAGCTAAAGTTGTTATCCGGCTTTAAAACCGGTTTGAAAATAACCGCCAACATACTGCAATCATGAACAGACTCATTCCCTCAATATCGAAAGCAACGGTCGTAACGGCCGTTGCTTTCATGGCTTCAGGCATCAGCGCTACCGCTATGCCGGCATCGCCTTTTCCGGTAATGATGCAGCAGCCCGACGGCAGCTGGACCGAGGTTCGGATCCACGGCGACGAACACGCTCATATCATCACCACCTCCGACGGAAGCACACTGCTCCGGCGCGACAACAGAGGTTATCTTGTACCCTCCGGCGCCGCTTCCGACGAGTTCATGCGGGCCACACTGAACACCACCGCACAAAGGCCTAAAAAAGTAGAACTCAACACCGACTTTCCTGCCCATGGCAAACAGAAAGCGCTCGCCATACTGGTGGAATTTCCCGAAACAGCCGACCATCCACAGGGCCGGCGCTTTGAGTGCGAAAACCCGCGCCAGCTTTTCGACGACCTGCTCAACAAAGAAGGATTCGACTTCGACGGAGCTACGGGAAGTGTACGCGACTTTTTTCTTGAAAGCTCATGCGGAGCCTTCGACCTCACATTCGATGTATTCGGACCGATAACCCTCGAGCACGACCTCGCATACTACAACACCAAGACAAATGGCGAGAACCTGCACGCGTGGCATATGGTGGAAGAAGGCTGCCGGGCCATCGACGACATTGTGGACTTCAATGACTACGACCGCGACCACGACGGCATAATCGACAACGTGTATGTATTCTATGCCGGGCAGGGCGGTGCAACCGGCGGAAATCCCGACGACTGTATCTGGCAGCACGCCTCGGAAATCGAACGGCTGTCGGGCGAGACATTTCTGTTCGACGGCGTCAGGCTCAATCATTATGCCTGTTCGAACGAATGCCGGGTACTACGCGATGATTCCGGCGCATATACATGGCATCTGGAAGGAATCGGCACCGTATGCCACGAATTCAGCCATGTAATGGGCCTGCCCGACCTTTACGACACCACCGGAATGGGATTGGTTACCCCGGGCCTCTGGTCGACAATGGACACCGGATGTCATCTTAACAACTCGCGCACACCTCCGCTGATGACCGCATTCGAGCGGATGTCGCTCTCATGGCTTGAACCGCGAGACATCGGAGACGCCCCCATGAGCCTGAGTCTTCGCGACCTAAGCTCAAATGAAGCCTTCCGCATCTACACCGCCGACAATCCCGATGAGTATTTTCTGCTTGAAAACAGGCAGCAAAAAGGCTGGGACACATATCTGCCGGGCCACGGCCTGCTCGTATGGCACATAAACTATATGCCGGAATACTGGAAAAGAAATCTGGTGAACACCGTGCGCGGCATGCTTGGCGTAGATATTGTACGGGCCGACGGCAACACCGCATCAGGACATACTTTTCCCGGTTCATCGGCAATAACATTTCTTGGCGATGAAGGGTATCCCAACATGCTGTCTTACGGCAGAGCGCCCACATGCGCGCCTATTTCCCGGATTATAGAAGCCGGCGGCGTCATATCGTTCGATATCTGCAAGGCCGTGACCTCGCTGGAAAAAGTAAACGGAATCGAAGTCCTGGACATCACGCCAACATCGTTCACTCTAAAATGGAACCCGCAGACCGGAGCCGATTACAGGATAAACATTTACACCCGCGAGAACGGAAACACAATGCCTGTCGGCGCTTATGAGAACATCATAGTTCCCGATGCCTTGATAAACGTTGAAGGTCTACAGCCCGACACCAGATATCATGCCACTGTAACCGCTGTATCAGGCTCTGTCGCCGGAGAGACTTCCGATGAATTTACTGTCGACACACCGGCATGGTCGTTCGGCTTCTACATGCCTCAGGCCAATGAAGCAAGCGATGTATCGCATGACCGTTTCACCGCATCGTGGCAGCCTCTTGAAAATGCCACCGATTATATTGTGAATGTATTCACAGCCGGAGAACCACAGCTTACCGCATCGGGCACAGACTTTTCCGACGGACTGGATGCCCTGCCATCGGGCTGGAGCACAAACTGCAGTTCCACCATGGCTATAAACGGTTATTACGGAAACGCGTCTCCCTCGTTGCTGATGTCGGACGACTACGCCCGCATACAATCGCCTCCGGTACAGGGCGACATTACCGAGCTGTCTTTTTGGTACAGAGAACGGTCGGGCTCCGGACTAAGCCATATCGAAGTATCGTTCCTCTCCGACGGCAAGTGGTCGGAACCAGTGATAACCGAGCTGCCGTCGCGTATGAGCCAGGGAGCCGTACTGACACTTTCCGCCGACAAAATACCTTCACGGGCCCGGGCAGCACGCATAGTATACCGCCGCAAGGAAAAAGGTTCGCTCGCTCTCGATGATATTGAAATCAAATATGTGTCCGGACAATCATACACCCCGGTTGAAAACTGGACCGCACGCCACACAGGCGCCGGAACCACAAGCATGATTGTGCACGGACTTCTTTCCGCCACCGACTACTATTACAATGTACGCGGTGTCGACAACAGCGGCACTGTATCGCTGGAATCCGGAATGATAAAAACCACTACCCTTGAAAACAGCGGAATAACCGACACATCACACTCCACCGGGCCTCATGTGTATGTTTCGCCGGACGGTACGGTACATACAAGCGGTCACGACGGCCCAGTTGAAGTCTTCGATTTTCAGGGTCGGTCCGTGAATCCGGAAAAACTTCCTCACGGAATATATCTTGTCAAAGCCGGAAACAAAATATTCAAACTTGCCATATAATGCCTTAGCAAACATGAAAAAGCAGTTTAAATACACTCTTCTTGCGGCCTGCACACTGGCTGCCGGAATGCAATGCCATGCCGGCGTTCCGACGCATGGCGCCCCCATAAGCGGATATGCCCGTATCGACAGTCCCGCAAAGTCACGCGGCACATCGAATTCACAGCTCCGCATAGGCGAGCGTAATCCGCTCCTTCCCCCCTTCTGCGAAATATTCGACGACTTCCCCAAAGGCGAGGAACACGATACCTTCCTGAGCCGTTTTGAAACAATCGACGCCAATGACGACGGCCGTTCATGGTGGCTGTACAACTACAGCGATGGAGTCGAGTACAGCAAATGCGCCTACCTGCTCTACCCCATCGACACACCTGCCGCCGACGACTGGCTGATTCCACGCGCCATCCGACTGGAAGAAGGCAAATACTACTATGTGAATATGGATGCTTCGCTGTACACTGCCGGAGGCGACCATACCTTTGAGGTGTGGATGGGGCACTACAACGATGTCGAAGGCATGGAATACCTTGTGATACCCACGGTGCATGTCGATTCCAGACGCAAAAAACATGTAGGCGGATGGTTTCGCGCACCTGAAGACGGCCTTTATTACATGGGCATACACGGCACCACACTCCGTGCGAATGCAATGTCAGGCTATCTGTTCATCGACAACATCGCCATTGATGAAGCCAAGAGCGGCGGCGAGCCATCAGAAACCACCGACATTGAATTCACAAACGACCCATCGGGCGCATCGGCTGTGACAATCGGCTTCAAGGCGCCGACCAAATCAATCGACGGTTCTGACCTCTCCGGTACTGTAAATGTGGCCATATTCCGAAACGGAACGAAAATCAAACAATTCGATGCCATAACACCCGGAAGCACATATACCCACAACGACACCCAGGTTCCGGCCTACGGCAACTATACCTATTCATTTGTCGCCTCCAATGCCATCGGCAGCGGACCAAGTGTGCAACAGCTCCACTATGTAGGCATCGGTACACCGGAGTCGCCTGTAATCGAGTCGTTTTCCGATCTCGGCCAAGGTAAAGTGGAACTCAAATGGCAGGCGCCGGCAAGCGATGTGAACGGCTGCGCAATAAGTCCCGACATTGTGTCGTACAACATCTACGACCTGGCATCGGGCTATAAAATGCTTGTGGCAAGCACCAGAGAGACCTCTCATATAATAGACCTGCACCTCGCCCCGGGCGAACAGATTGCACTGAACCTGATTCTCACGGCTGAAATAAACGGAGACGAATCAACTCCCGTATCTACAGACATTCTGTTTGTGGGCGACCCCTATACACTGCCCTATGAATATTCGTTTGTTGAAAACGGTGCCGAAGACTTTGTTCTCGCCGCCGACGGCGATCCTGAAATCAGCTGGCGCATACTCGACGACTTCTCCGACCCGCAGTCGCAGGACGGCGACGGAGGCTATCTGTGCATGATTGGCAATGCTCCGAATCTCAAAGGCGAAGTTTCCACCGGAAAAATCAGTCTGCCTGCCGAAAGAGACGCCTTTGTAAGCTTCTATACCTACGTGTATCCGCAGGATGAGAACATAATCGAACTCATTGTAAAGGATGCGTCCACAGGCGAGCGAACCAATGTCGGCGGCTACACTCTCACCGATTTCCCGCGCGTGGGATGGAACCGTCTCGATTTCCCCCTGTCGGATTTCGCCGGGAAAACCGTTCATATCATCATCAAGGGTACAATCATCACCAACGGATACATACCTCTCGACAACATGAAGGTACGGCTTCTCGACAACATCGACCTTGTGGCCGAGCTACGCGACTTCACGCCTTATGCCGAAGCCGGCGAAGAATATCAGGTGCAGGCCCGGGTTATCAACATGGGCTGTTCCGATGTCGATAAGTATCAGGTTTGTCTTCTCTGCGACGGACGTCAGGTTGCCACAGCACAAGGCAAGCTGCTGAAATCGTTCCAGAGCGAAGACTTCACTCTGAAAGCAAGTTTCTCCGCCGCCGATTCTCCAATGCCCACTTTCACTGTCGAAGTTATAAACGAGGGCGAAGAGAATCCGGACGACAATGTAACGGCGCCGTTCAACATCACGTTCATAGTTCCCGAACATCCGGCGGCCAAATATCTTGAACTCTCCGGCAACGACGACGACAACCGGCTTCTGCTCAGCTGGAAGGCTCCCGACCTGTCGAAAGCAGCACCTATGCCGCAGACCGAAGACTTCGAAAGCTATGAGGCCTTCACCACCGAACTGCGCGACGGATGGACCATGATTGACCGCGACAAAGGCTATGTAGTGGGACTACAGCAAGTTAAAATGCCGGTTGAGTTTACACAGCAGGCATGGTGGACCATGAAATGCGAAGGCGAATTTGAATTCGTGAGAACACGCGGATATGTATCTCTCGCCCAGATGGCCTCGATCGATGCCGACCGGCGTCCGATAGCCAGCGACGACTGGCTGGTATCACCGGTACTGTACGGAGGCCCGCAGACAGTCAAGTTCTATGCGCTATCGCTCAATGACGCATACGGCAACGATACTTTCGAAGTATACTACTCCACCAGTGGAAACACATTCGACGACATGATGCCGATAATGCACTCCACCGTGGTGCCTACCGAGTGGACTCCCTATTTTGTAAGTCTGCCTGACGGAGCACGCCACTTTGCCATCCGCTGTACCTCCGACAACTGCTATATGATGCTCCTCGACGACATCACCTTCATTGCCCCCGGACAGCCTCGCGACCTTACACTGCTTGGATACAACGTATACCGCAACCATACAATACTGAACGAATCGCCCCTGTCGGCAACTGAATACAATGTCGAACGCGGCAACGACAACGACATCTACTACGTAACCGCCGTGTACGAACAGGGCGAATCGGTGGCCTCCAACATCGTGAGCCTGTCGACAAGCGGCATTTCCGATATACTTTCCGACAACGCCGAGGCCGAATACTTCGACCTCAGAGGCATAAAAATCAAAGCCGACGGAAAGCTGTCGCCGGGAATCTACATTTGCCGCAGAGGCAACTCTGTCGACAAGATAGTGATCCGCTGAAAATTATCGTCACGACAAAGAAAGCGCCGGAGCCATTTGCCGCTCCGGCGCTTTCTGTAACATCACCAAAGATTGCGTTCAGGCATTTTCCCGGCATAACGTTCATTGAGGGCGGTGACAAGTCGTGCAAGATCGCGCGAGAAACGTGCTCCACGCCAGTTGCCGCTATTGGTCAGCACAGCCCAGCAACGGCCATCGGGAAACATCCGCACATATGCATGACTTGAACTCAGCGTGCCCGTCCGCACCCAACTGCCGTCGTCTTCGATTTCAGCCCATCCTCTGGCAAGATTCTCCTTTTCGTCCTCCGCCGTCTGGGTCATTACCGCCACACTTCCCGCCGAAAGAATGTCCGGCACCGCGCCATAACCATCGATTGTCGACACGACACGCAACAAGTCCGGCGCACTGGCTATCCAGCCACCGGCACCCTTGAGCCCTTTTATATCATTTCCGCCATACACCCGCTCAACCATACGTCCGCTGCCATCGTAAGCCTCTACAGGCGTAGAATCCGGTCCGTAGTACTTTACCTCTCCGAAGTGCCGCTCATTGTAATAATTGGTGCCTGAGCGGAAATTGGCCGCGCCCGCAGGCCGGAGTACAGCCGAATCGACATATTCCCAATACGGCTGTCCGCTTAATTTCTCAATTATCAGCGACAGCAGCAGATAACCGAAATTACTGTAACGGCTACCGTTGCCGGGTTCGTAGGCCAGTCGTCGCCGCAGCACAAGCGATGCGAGCCTCTCACTGCCCGGCGCACCCTTTAGTCCATTGTTCTTTACAATATCCTTCATTGAAAACATAGGGTCGCCGCCGCCACGAC
>JAIDBM010000174.1 GCA_029056365.1 Muribaculaceae bacterium
CGCTCGCGTCTCTTGCTGCCGAGAGTTCATCCATAGTGTTCAGGAAAATGCAGGCGCAGGTCAATCACGGACGTTCGAGCGATGGCCAGTTCATCTACAACACCGGTCTTCTGCCTCTGCGCGACAATGTAGTAGCCAAACGGTATCCATCAGCCGATTACCCGTCGGTGGCCAAGGCTCTCGGATATGAATGCGCATCAGAAGTAGTAGGCGAAAAGCCCACGTTCTACAACCACAGCATCACGAATCTGAGCTATGGTTACTCCGGCTTCGTTCCGGCTACCGACGAATGGCTTTCCGACAGGCAGATACTTGCCAATGCCGCCGATGAAATCTCGCGTCTCAGACAGCCGTTCTACTGCGAGATTACCACACTCGACATGCACGACCCCTACAACCATGCCATTGACGAACCCACCGCAATCAGCTCCGCCCACGGATTCGACAAACGCGACCTTAACTACTACGAACAAGTGCATATATTCGACAGCCTTCTTGCCGACTTTATCAAAAGCCTGAAAGCAAAAGGGCTGTACGACAATTCGGTTATTGTAATAGCCTCCGACCATGAACCGCGTAAAAGCGCTCTGAGTGAAAACGGGCCGATTTCAAGCGACATCTTTTTCATGATTCTCAACAGCGGATTACCCGGTGGTTTAAAAAGCGACCGCATAATAGGTCAGGTTGATGTAATGCCAACCATTATAGACGTGATGGGCGTAAGCGGATATAAATATCCTGGCCTTGGGCACAGTGTCATAGCCGAGCCCGACTTCCATGGCGCCGTCGATGCTTCCGGACTTGTTCACGGAAATCCCGCCGATACCGGCATAAAACACCTGGAAGAATCCTGGCAAGTGAGCGCCATGATGATAGAAGGCGGATACTTCAGAAATAACAGCCACAATGAATAAGAACGATATTGACCTGAGCAACCCGGAATTTCAGGACTGCTGGAACCTGCTGAGGCATACACACCAGTCGGTATTTCTCACCGGAAAAGCCGGAACCGGAAAATCAACATTTCTGAAATATATTACTGCCAACATCGACAAAAAATATGTGGTGCTCGCACCAACCGGAATAGCTGCGGTGAATGTCGGCGGCCAGACTCTTCATTCGTTCTTCCGCCTGCCATTCCGTCCGTTTGTAAGCGACGATGTGGAATTCTCCACGGCACGTCTGCGCAGCCGTATGAAATATTCAGGCGAGTTCATCAGGCTTCTTAAACAGATCGAGCTGATTATAATCGATGAAATTTCGATGGTAAGAGCCGACATAATCGACTTTATCGACCGCATTCTGCGGGTATTCTGCCATAACGCCCGCGAACCGTTCGCCGGCAAACAGATGCTTCTGGTTGGCGATGTGTTCCAGCTTGAGCCGGTTGTCACCGGCGATATGAAAGATATACTCGCCAGAGAATATTCCAATCCGTTTTTCTTTTCCGCCAAAATTTTCAGCCAGTTCGATCTGATTCCTATAGAACTGCGAAAGGTATACCGCCAAAGCGACACCGGATTCGTTCAGATGCTCGACCGAATCCGCAACGGCCATCCGCTGCAAAGCGACATCGAGACTCTGAACCGCCGTGTCAATCCGGCGGTACTCGACGGTCGCCAGAACGACGACGGACTTGTAATGACCATCGCAACCCGGAAAGATACGGTTGATTCAATTAATGAATCCCGTCTGTCAGACCTGAAATCCAAGGAGTTTGTATACGAAGGCGAGATTTCGGGCGACTTTCCGGAGGCGAGCTATCCTACCGACCTGCGGCTCCGGCTCAAAACCGGCGCACAGGTAGTGTTCATAAAAAACGATGCCGAACGGCGTTGGGTCAACGGCACTCTCGGCAAAGTGGTGGAAACCTTATCCGACAAAATCAGGGTCGAACTCGACAACGGCGAAACTCATGTGATAGAACGCGAGCGCTGGAGCAACATACGGTACCGCTTCGATGAGAAAGATAAAAAAGTTGTAGAGGAAGAACTTGGAAGTTTCATGCAGTATCCTGTAAAACTGGCATGGGCCCTTACCATACACAAAAGCCAGGGGCTTACTTTCAGCCGGGTGGTGGTGGACATGGGCAGCGGAGCATTCTCCGGCGGCCAGAGTTATGTGGCGCTCAGCCGCTGCACATCGCTCGACGGGCTGACCTTGCGTACAACCATAAACGAACGCGATGTATGGGTGAATCCGCATGTGACACGTTTCAGCCACCGCTTCAACGACAGCATGGCGATACAGCGCTCGCTCGAATCGGCCCGGGCCGACAACCTGTACACCGAAGCACTCACCCACCTGAACCAACGCCGCCTGCCCGAGGCGCTCGAGAAAGCGTGCCTGGCCATACAGCTCGACCATTCGCGTCTGGACCAGACATCGCTAATGCGCCTTGTGAGGCGTAAACTCGGATATATCAGCTCTCTTGAGCGCGAAATCGAACTGAAACAAGCTGAAATCGACCGCCAGAACAAAATTCTGTTCTCTCTGGCCACCGAACAGGTCGAACTGGCCGAGCAATGCCGCGAAGCCGGTGAAATCGATGCTGCCATGGCTAACTATCGCCGTGCCATAGAACTGGCTCCCGACTATCATTATGCCTGGATGGGCCGGGGGCTGACATATGCCGCCATGGGGGAATACGATTCGGCACTTTCCGATTTGCGGCATGCATCGGCGCTTGCTCCCGACGACTACCACGCAGCTTTGCATGCCGGCAAACTTGCCCTTAATGCCGGCGACCTGTCGACCGCCATGGACCTGCTTCTTTCTGCTCTTGACCGCAACGACAAGATTGCCGACACGCACGACTCGCTTGCCGAAATATACGATGCCCTGGGCGAGAAAAAACAAGCTTCGGTCCACAGGGCCAAAGCCGTGAAAATTCGCCGCAAGAAATAATCGTTCCGACTATTCTATCCGATAAAATCGCATAGAGAATCAATCAGCGATTCCGACACACTATTGTCGATTCTGCACAACGGAGCAAGATTATCGCTGCACATAAGCTTTCGCAATTCATCGCCGGTATAGGCCACGTAAACATAATTCATTTTTTCCATCTGACGCGCCGTGGCCATCTGATGGTCGTTTCTGTGTTCGCCAAGTGATGCCATACGCGGGAAAACAATCACCGCCTTGTCGCATTGCATGGCCGATATGATGGTACCCATTCCGGCATGCGACACAATCAGACGCGCCCTGCGGAATATTTCATCGAATTCGTCCGGCTCGATAAACTCGCGCACCTTGAAATTAACCGGAGTGTATCTGTCGCCGAATGCCTGCACCACTACTTCCTCATGCAATTCCGGAACTATTTCATCGATAATGCGGAGGAAGCGGTCAAAGGGTTCCTGGGTGCCAACTGTAATAAATATCATTTCTCAATTTTATGAGGTTCGCCAAACACGTTTCCCGCGAAATGCACTTTCCGGTCTTTGAGCATAGGCCACTGGGTATAGACTATGCTGGAGAATATTTTCGCAATTCGTCCGCTCGCCGACAATTTCTCGACATTGGCCACCGAATCGATCCATATCGTCCGGACGCCTTTCAGCCTTGCCGCCAGCAGAAACGACAGACCAGGCGCCGCGCCTGTAGTAAGCAGCACGTCGGGCTTATAGTATGCCAGCAACTTGAGCTGCCTGATAAACGACGGAATCATTCGCCATATGTTTTTACGGTTAAAATCGCCGGTTTTGCAGAATTCGCGGCCTGCTACCAACGATGCGCATTTGTCGTTGGTGGAACAATATATCACATCATATCGTTTCTCAAGCTCTGCGGCTATGCGCAGCAGCTGTATCCAGTGTCCGCCGATTGATGCGACCGCCAATATTTTTTTTCGCGCCATCGTATCAGTCTCTTGAGAATAAATCGCGGGTATAAATCTTCTCGGCCACATCCGACAGATCACTGCATACCCTGTTGGCGATTATCACAGCGGATTTCTGCTTGAATAAATCGAGGTCGTTCACCACAAGACTGCCGAAAAAGCGTGTACCGTCCTCAAGCGTGGGCTCATATATTATCACCGTTGCACCCTTTGCCTTTATGCGTTTCATCACGCCCTGTATCGACGAGTGCCTGAAATTGTCGGAATTCGACTTCATTGTAAGGCGGTACACACCTATCACACATTCCTGCTCGGGAGCCCGTCCGAAGGTATTGGCCGTGCTGTAGTCGTAATAACCGGCTTTCTTCAGCACCTGGTCGGCAATGAAATCCTTACGCGTACGGTTGCTTTCCACTATTGCGCTCATCATATTCTGCGGCACATCGGCGTAATTGGCAAGCAGCTGCTTGGTGTCTTTCGGAAGACAGTATCCGCCATAGCCGAACGAAGGGTTGTTGTAGTGTGTACCTATGCGCGGATCCAGCCCTATACCCTCTATTATCGCCTTGGAATCCAGTCCTTTAACCTCAGCGTATGTATCCAGCTCATTGAAATAGCTCACCCGTAGCGCGAGGTAGGTGTTGGCAAACAGCTTTACTGCCTCAGCCTCTTTGGCTCCCATAAACAAGGTGGGTATGT
>JAIDBM010000175.1 GCA_029056365.1 Muribaculaceae bacterium
TTGCATCTGCCACCTCCTGATTGTTGTCAGCCATTTCGGCATATACTTCAGCAAGTTCTTTCAGCGGCTCGTTTGAACCGGAGCAACCGGCGGTAATCATGCACAGCACAAATGCTATGACAATTGTAAAAATTGATTTCTTCATAATTAGTGGATATTTACGAATTTAAAATCCCATACGGTATATGAGTTCTGAACGCCGTTCACAAGATGTGCGACGTTAACTTTAATCTGACCGCTGGTATGGAGTTCATAATTCATTCGATAGGTGTATGTCAGATTGTCTTCCTTTATGTACTCAGATATTTCAGTAGCGAGCAAGGTTGACGGTAAACCAAGATAGCCCAGAGAGGCCCAAATTTTGGATACATCACCTGCTGCAAAATCAAGGGTTTCCAGTTCTTTAGGAAGGACCCAGTTCAAGTCAAAGGTTTTGAACAGATTTTTCAGTGAAGGATTGGCATATGTGAATGTAACTGTGTTGCCGGTGCGAGCTTCCTCAATCTTTGTCAGCAATCCGTCTTCCCATGTGAAAAAATAATACAGCCAGTCTGTGCCGCCGTCATTATTGTTCATTTGAATGATCTGTCCTGCGTCATCATAGGTTGCCTGCCAGCCTACTGTCTCATCCTCATCTGTCCATCTGTAGCTGCCGTCTTTGGCAATTCTTTGCTCGCCGAGGAAATTCATCGAATGCTCACTCAGAGTCGCGATTTCTTCGCGGCCGGAGGGACGATAAACCATGTGGTCGGTTATTGTAGCCTCAATTCCATTCAGAGTGCGTCTGAATTCCGTTGTTTGCAAAGTTTCACATTTAGTATCGCCACCTTGCCCCGGACCATTCTCAATATCATCAGTCCACGCCGAAAACATTTTGCGCGGGAAATCTGCATCAAGGTGCAATTCATAGAAATGCTCGCCATCGCTTTTATAAGAGCCGGTGCCCGCATAGTCTTCAAAGGTCTCGCATGTAATCATGACATGTCCATCTGTGGCATAGTCAGGAATGTCAGGGTCTGTTTCGTCGCTTTGTGTAATAGTAAACGACAGTTTTTCATCCTCAGCGACAACAACGATGTATGCAGTGCGTGAAGCACCGGTTGTATTGGTCTGTAGGTTATAGTTTATATACCACGTGCCATCGTCTTTGTGCGGTTGATTGACTTCTATCCATTCTATGTCGGAAGCCGGTGAGCCATCTTTTACATCCGACACCCAGGCACTGATGTTTACGTTGCTGTACAGCGTTATCTGTCCTTCGGTCTCATTGGCAGCAACAGATATGTTTGTCGGTTGGTCTTTCGGCACGGATATTTTGCCGCCATCGGGCCCGTCGTCATCCGAACAAGCGGCGAACGCACATAGCATCAGCATAGACATGAGCCCGTAAAGTATGTTATGTTTCATGTGAATTAGTTGATTGGGTTTATAGTGATGAAAGAGAGTCCGAATCAGGGTATAGACAATAAAAAACGAGGACTCGACTTCGTAATTCTTCCTACGGTATCGGCAGACACCTTGCAGTCATCAACGAGTAAAAGCCACGCCATAAGCATGAGCATCAACTTTTACTCTTGACTGCTTCTTGAAATTTTGCCGATTTTCAGGAAGCAAGAATAAAGCTAACGC
>JAIDBM010000176.1 GCA_029056365.1 Muribaculaceae bacterium
GAGCCAAGGCCGAGCGACTGGAAATAATCGGGATAGAAGCGATGAGTGAAGGTCGATTGCCAGCGGTTTTCGTTGGTGGGGCGGTTTTCGACCGGTCCAACCGAGTTTTTCCACTGATAACGTGTTTCGGGATCGGTTCCTTCAACGATGCATCCGCCCGGAAAGCGGAACACACCGGGATGAAGCTTTTCAAGCGCTGTGGCTATGTCGTTGCGCAATCCGTTTTCGCGGTTTTTGTAGGTATCGGCTGGAAACAGCGACACATGCTCCAGGTCCACACCGTCGGGCGATGCAAGAAACACCCGCAGCCGTGCGTTTTCGGCCGACCATCCGGGTTTCAGAGTAGCTGTGTATTTATGCCAACCTTTGTTGTCGATGTCGATTTCAGTGGCCGACAGTTCCTGGGTCTCGCCTCCGGCAGCAGGGTCGGCGAGCACTACCTTTATCCGCGACTTCCTGCCGTCGGCCGGGCGTGCCCATACACTGAAGCGATATTCCTTCCCGCCATCGAAATGCATGCCGAAGAAACCTTCGTTGGAGATGCACGTACGCTTTTCGCGATGTCCGGGGTCGGACAGTCTCACATAGTGCGGGTTCCTGTCAAACGGGCCATCGTCGAGCAGGGCCACCTTTCCGGAGGCAGTCCATCCGCCTAAATGGTCGGGAGTGAATTCAAACGACCTGTTTTTAACCATTTCGGCATAAAGGCCGCCGTCGGCGGCATAATTTATGTCTTCAAAAAACAGACCGTACATTGTGGGTTGTATCTGTGCGCCTGGTTTGTCGGCTCTTAAGGTCATGGTGACATCGGCCGCCGACATTCCGAGTGTCAGGCTTGCAGCCGCGAGGGCAGAAATCAGTTTTTTCATGTATGGATTGGTTTGTTGTTTGAAACAAAGTTAGGGGAAACAAATCGGACACTAGCGGTAATATATGTTATAAATAGGGTAAAAATCGGTCGAAATACATACTTCTACGGAAAACACCCCTAAAAAAGAGGGATATGGCGTATGGCGAAAGTGCTAAAAGTACATATCTTTGCGAAAAAATCACAAAACCATGGCTAATCGCATATTCCTGATTCTTTTTGCCGCATTGTCGGTTCTGCAATGCAAGGCTGTGATGCCGGTGTTGTTCGGCGAGACTCTGCCCGACACCGACGGAAAGCATGTAAATGCCCACGGAGGCAATATACTTAAAGTCGACAGTGTGTATTATTGGTATGGCGAGAGCCGGGGCGACAGCATAGCCGGTTTCCGCCAGTATGGAGTGGCCTGCTATACCAGTTCCGATCTGCGCAACTGGCAGAACCGCGGACTTGTGTTCGAGACAAGTTCGCAGGTCGGCAGTCCGGTAGAGTCGGGATGCCTGATGGAGCGGCCGAAGGTAGTGTACTGTCCGGCTACAGGCCGATATGTGATGTGGTTTCACCATGAACTCAAAGACCGTGGCTATGCGGCGGCACAGGCGGCCGTGGCAACGGCCGACAATCCCCTGGGTCCGTTTCATTTCAGCCACAGCGGCAGAGTGAATCCGGGCATTTACCCGCTGAATATGCCGCAGACCGATGCCGCATACAACACCGCCCTTGAATGGTGGACGCCAGAATGGAGGGCGGAGATAGAGCGCGGCATGTTTGTGGAGCGCGATCTGGAAAGCGGACAGATGGCCCGCGACCAGACTATATTCATCGACACCGACGGCAAGGCCTACCATGTTTATTCGTCGGAAGACAACCTTACTCTGCAGATTGCCGAACTCGATTCCACATACGAAAAACATACCGGACGATACATTCGCATATTTCCCGGCGGCCACAACGAGGCTCCCGCACTTTTCAGGCATGGCGGGAAATACTGGATGGTGACATCGGGCTGCACCGGCTGGGACCCGAACGAGGCCCGTCTGCTCTGCGCCGACTCGGTAATGGGCGAGTGGACTCAGCTGCCTAACCCGTGCCGTGGCGAAAACGCCGCACGCACATTCAACGGGCAGAGTGCGTATATATACAGCGACGGACAGGGCGGATTCACGTTTATGGCCGATATATGGCGCCCGAAAAACCTGGCCGACTCAAGGCATATCTGGCTGCCGATACAGTTCGATGCCGACGGCATACCTTATATCCAGGCTCCGTAGTAACCGAAATCGATATAGAACCATGATAAAAACCGCAAGACTATTTTCCGCCATGGCGCTCCCGTTGATAATGTCGGGCGCCGCGATGGCATCAACCACAAAGGAATCGGCACAGGTGCGTGCCATGATTGAGAAAGTGAACGACCGGTGGCAGTCGACCCACAGTGCCGAGGCCACGCCATTCTGGCATGTGGCCGCATACCACACCGGAAATATGGAGGCCTACCGGCTTACCGGCAAACAGGCCTACATCGACTATTCGCGCCGCTGGGCCGAACACAACAACTGGCAGGGAGCTACGAGCACCGACCGGAAAACATGGCGTTACGACTACGGCGAGACACCCGACCATGTGCTTTTCGGCGACTGGCAGATCTGTTTCCAGACATACGCCGACCTGTACTCGGTATTGCCCGACGACCGGTATATACGCCGGGCCAGGGAGGTGATGGAATATCAGATGAGTACTTCCGCCAACGACTACTGGTGGTGGGCCGACGGCCTTTATATGGTGATGCCCGTGATGACGAAGCTATACCATATCACCGGCAACAGCCAGTATCTCGACAAACTTTACTCCTACGTTCAGTATGCCGACAGCATAATGTACGACCAGGACGAAAAACTATACTATCGCGATGCCAAATACACCTATCCCAAGCATAAAAGCGAGAACGGACGCAAGGACTTCTGGGCCCGTGGCGACGGATGGGTTCTTGCCGGACTGGCAAAAGTGCTTCAGGACCTGCCTTCGGGCTATAAGCACCGCGCCTATTTCGAGAACCGTTTCCGCGACATGGCCTCGGCGGTGGCCGACGCACAGCAGCCCGAGGGCCACTGGACACGTTCGATGCTCGACCCCGACCATGCCCCCGGCTATGAGACAAGCGGCACCGCATTCTTCACCTATGGCCTGCTTTGGGGCCTGAACAGCGGATACCTCAAAGGCGAGAAATATGAAAACGCGGTGCGGCTCGGCTGGAACTATCTGAGCCGTGTGGCCTTGCAGAACAACGGGCAGGTTGGTTATGTGCAGCCGATAGGCGAGAAAGCTATCCCCGGCCAGGTGGTCGACCGCAATTCTACCGCCGATTTCGGCACCGGCGCCTTCCTTTTGGCCGCTTGCGAATATGTTCGTTATCTTGAGAAAAACGCGCCCGGAAACGACCGCGAATACTGGACATCGCTTGCCGCTGCCATGGCTTACCCGGTGCTGAGCAATATGGCCGAGGGCAAGTTGCGCGAGAACATGCAGGTGGAACTCAGCCCCAATTGGGACGGACGCGACAAAGGCGTTACATATATGGAGACATTCGGCCGCCTTATGGCCGGTATAGCTCCCTGGCTTTCACTGCCCGACGACGGAACCCCCGAGGGAGCGAAACGCGCCGAACTGCGTAGTCTTGCATTGCGCAGCTATGCCAATGCGGTC
>JAIDBM010000177.1 GCA_029056365.1 Muribaculaceae bacterium
ACCTTAGATTTGCATCGGCAAACCGGAACTGAAATAGAAGTAGTAAATTTGCAGTAATAATAAATATTGAAAGAAAGGAAGACAGAGAGTGAACCATCGTTTCCCGGGGATATGATCCGTGATATTATTAGGACTCTCCGCCTTTCTCGTCCTGAGGCCTGTATAAAAATATAACACCAGTTGTTAAGGTAGTTAGGTTAGGGACGAGTTCCTTTCTCTCGTTGTTTGTCCACTACAAAATTATGCAAAATTTTTATTTCATCGGCATAGATGTCTCAAAAAAGAAACTGGACATCTGTGTAATGTCAAAGTCAAAGGTCCTCAAGGAGGAACAAGTAAGCAATCACCCGCAGGCCATCGCCACAGTGATAGCCGGAATAAAAGAAGAACTGAGCATGAGCAACGACAGTTTTATCATCTGCGCGGAGCATACCGGTCAGTACACATATCCTCTGATATGTGCCAGCAAGTCGGTGGGATGCAAGCTATGGCTCGAAAACGCCTCGCAGATAAAATACTGTTCCGGCTTGACACGCGGCAAAAATGACAAAGTGGACGCCCGCCGTATTGCCGAATATGCCATGCGCTTTCTCGATAAGGTAAAACCATACAACCGACCGACGGAAGAACTTATGCGCCTTAAACAGCTTGAAGCAGAACGATCGCTTTATCTGACGGATTTGTCGAAATACAAGGCCCAACTATCCGATCAGGAGGGCTATATGGAGGATAAAATATTCAAACGCAAAGCCAAGAGGCTGAAAGAGATGATAAAGTCACTGGAGAAAACGCTCAAGGAGATAGCTGCAGAGATGGCGGAAGTCATCGATTCTTCGGAGGAGCTTTCCCGCCAGATGCTGCTGCTTAAATCAGTGGAAGGCGTAGGTCCGGTAGTCGCCATGAACATGATTATAGCAACAGAAGCCTTTACCCGCTTTGACAATCCCAGGCAGTTCAACTGCTACGTCGGTGTAGCTCCATTCGCTTATACTTCCGGCTCAAGTCAACACTCTCGCAACAGGGTGTCACATCGCGCCGTCAAATACCTAAAATGCCTTCTTCATATGGCTGCCGTGTCAGTTGCCCATAAGAAGACAGGTGATCTGAAAACTTATTTTGAAAGAAAAGTTGCTGAAGGAAAGAACAAAATGACCATATTAAACGCAGTGCGAGCCAAGCTCGTGGCGAGAATGTTCGCCGTAATCAGAAATAATCGAGTTTATCAACCTATTTTATCAGTTTAGGCTTGCACAAATCATAAAAATAATATTTGTTAACGCATGAATGTACATTGGCAAGTCAGTGCATGCCTTGAAAGCCCTGGACGACTGGGCGATTCACTTTTCTGCAATGTCGTCCACCACAAGCCCGGCAAGCATCAGTCCGAATGTGGCCACGGCATGCATCAGGGTGCCGTTGGTCCGACCCCGGCTCTTTGCATCCGCGGCAGGACCGCCTTCGGTCCCGGCTGCACCCTCACCTTTGTTACGCAGCAGCTCCGGCGAATACACACATTTGAACCGACGGCGGGGCATCGACCCGTTTTTTTTGAATTTCTGACGTAAGGCCCGGGCCAAAGGACACCCTGCGACCTTATCAAAATAGGCCACGGATATTTGCTCTATATGCATTTTCAATGCCGCCCCCATTGATGAGAATAGGGTGCTCCCGCTGTTCAGAGCCTGCTCTATCAGGTGCATTTTGCAGTCGAGTGTATCAATGGCATCTATCACATAGTCATAGCTGCCGAGATTGAATTCCCCGGAATTCTCTCGGGTGTAGAATTTCTTGAGCGCCGTTACTTCTATCTGCGGGTTTATCTGCAAGAGCCGGTCACGCATTACTTCAACCTTGGGTCGGCCCAGAGTAGATACAAGGGCAGGCAACTGACGGTTGATATTACTCTCGGCCACACAGTCGGAATCTACCATGGCAATATGCCCCACTCCACTTCTGGCAAGGGCCTCCACACACCAGGAACCCACTCCGCCGACCCCGAACACTATCACCCGGCAGCGGCTCAGACGGTCCATGCAGTCGGAGCCGAGAAGGAGTTCGCTCCGCTGAAATCTTGAATCTGTCATAATAAAAACCGGTTATAATAAAAACTCACGGAGGCATATGCCTCCGTGAGCGGTATTTTTTGAGATTCTGACCGTATCAGTCGATTGTTTCATCGGCTTCGTAGCCACCCATTTCGCGAATAGCGTTCTTAAGCATCACATACTGCTGGAAGAGGTGGTTTACAGGCACTTCATCCTTGGTGTAGTCGTGCATCGGGCTCTTCAGGAAGAAGCTCAGGAAGCGCTGGGTTCCGAAACGTCCGGCACGGGCTGCAAGGTCGCTCAGAAGCACCAGGTCAAGACAGAGCGGAGCGGCGAGAATCGAGTCGCGGCAAAGGAAATCGATTTTAATCTGCATCGGATATCCCATCCAGCCGAAGATATCGATATTATCCCAGCCCTCCTTGTTGTCGTTGCGCGGGGGATAATAGTTGATACGTACTTTGTGGAAATAGTTTGTATACAGATCGGGCTGTTCTTCCGGCACGAGAATCGATTCGAGTGTAGAAAGTTTGCTCACCTCTTTGGTGCGGAAGTTTGCGGGCTCGTCAAGCACAAGGCCGTCGCGGTTGCCAAGTATGTTGGTAGAGAACCAGCCGGAAAGTCCAAGACAGCGGGTGCCGATAATCGGAGCAAAACCCGACTTCACCAGAGTCTGGCCAGTCTTGAAGTCCTTGCCTGCGATAGGCATCTGTGTCTTTTCGGCGAGTTCCCACATAGCAGGAATATCAACTGTGGTGTTGGGAGCGCCCATGATGAAAGGAGCACCTTCGGTCAGAGCTGCGTAGGCATAGCACATCGAGGGCGCGATATGCTCCTTGTCGTCAGCTTTCATTGCTGCCTCAAGAGCCTCGAGGGTATAATGAACGTTTTCATCAACCGGAACATATACTTCGGTAGATGCAGCCCAAAGCACAACCACACGGTTGAGATTCTTTTCAGCCTTGAAGCGACGGATATCTTCCCGGAGTGCCTCTACCATCTCCCAGCGAGTCTTGCCCTGCATGATGTTCTCGCCATCAAGACGCTTTGCATAGTTATGGTCGAAAGCAGCCTTCAAGGGTTTGATGGCCTCAAGTTCTTCACGAACAGGATTGATGTCCTTTTCCTTGAGCACTTCGGCGTTGATTGCCGATTCATATGCGTTTTCAGGATAAACATCCCATGCAGCGAATTCTATGTCGTTGAGATCTGCGATGGGCACGATGTCCTTGTAATGCAGATATTTCTTTTCAGCACCTTGTCCGACACGAATCTTGTCGTACTGGGTCATGCTGCCTACTGGTTTGGCAAGACCTTTACGGGCCATAAGTACACCGGTCATAAAGGTGGTGGTAACGGCTCCAAGACCTACTACCATAACACCAAGCTTACCTTCTGCAGGCTTTACATTGCTTTTGCTCATAATGCAAGAATGTTTGAATGGTTATTTTTTTTTGTTTTTTTTCAATGGGTAAACAAGGCCTCCGCTGGGAGGCCTCTTTTGAAGTTTGCCTGCAAAAGTATAAATGATTTCGGAATTGTGAAAATATTCTTAGTATAAACAAACTAAATATTTGTGAAATTATGCTAATTACATACGTACATTGTATTTTATTCTTAATTTGAGTACTTTTATCACTATCTAATGTATATTTTTGTTAATGGCGATGTTGACAAAATTCAATTGCCAACATCCGTAACGATGATACCCGCCATACTCCATCCGGAACCTCTCTATCCCGATGTTTGTCCGCAATCCATGCAGCTCTGCAACCCAGACTCAGGGCCGGTGCGATATCGCTTTCGAGACTCTGACCCACAACAAGAACCTCATCGGACTTCATTCCAAGAGTTTCGAGTCCAAGCTGTATGACGGATCCGTCCCCGGCGTCCGTACCAAGCGACCTGCTCTGTATGATTTTCTTGAAAAAAGGAGTAAGGCCGAATTCATCGAGCATCGCTCCGAAATTCGGATAGTAACGACTCACGAGCACCACGGACACTGTGCTGAAAGCATCGTTAAAGCGGTACGGTCGATGTCGAACCCGGCTTCCATATAATCCCGGCAGTAACGAGCCACCGTATATGCGGTATGATCCGTATCCACAAACCGGTCGGCTATCTGACTGTTGTCGTTCATATACTTCAGCATAAGCCCGGCACAGGTCTGCATCATGACCGTAAAATTATCGGTAGGTTGTACCAGATTATCTACCACAAGATATGTGCCTACCGCTTCCGCTGCCCGTCTGAGAGCCGGCAAAGACACTTCCACACCGGCGCTTCTGAACGCGTCAAGCATCACACTGCTCCACTTGTCGCCCCGAATATCAACAGTTCCGTCATAGTCGAGGATTATTCCTCTGATTGAATCACAGTCCATAAATAAAAGATAAATAATACTTATAGATAATACAACAACGCTAAACAAGAGCCGGTTCTACAATTATTCCTCATATCATACTTGCAATTCTAACAAATAAAACGTAACTTAGTGGCGCAAATCCCAAACCGATGAAACCAGACGAAACCACCTTCATAGACCTGCGCACAGATTTCGGATTCAAACGGCTGTTCGGCACCGCTTCGAGATCTCATATTCTCATACGGTTTATCAACGCCCTCTTCGAAGGACGGATGGTAATAACCGATGTAACCTTTCACGACAAAGAAATGCTGCCGCAGGATCCGGCAGGCAAACGTACAATATACGATGTATACTGCACTACCGACACAAACCAGCACTTTATTCTGGAAATGCAGATGGCCGACTCGGCGAACTTTCCCAAAAGGGTATTATTCTATACCGCAGCAGCCGTGGTCGCTCAAGGACAAAAGGGATATGACTACGCACTCGACCCGATTTACACGGTGATTTTCACGAATTTCAACCTAAAGCATATGTCGAAGCGTTTAGTAAACGAGGTTGTGCTTAAAGAACGTGACTCCGACATCATATACTCGGAAGACCTGCAGATTATATTCATATCCCTTCCAATGGTAAAAAAGCAATGGCGCGAATGCACAACAGAACTTGAAAGGATACTTTATCTGATTAAAAATATACACACTATGGATAAAAAATCTGAACCATATCGCAGCGGTGACTATAGCGACTTTTTTGAAGCCTCTGAACGCAGGAACCTCGCCTGTGAAGAACGTGTGGAATATTCCAGATCATATTATAAAATGATTGACGACCGGGCAGCCCTTGAGTTTTCCCGCAAAGAAGGATTCGAAACCGGACGCATCGAAGGTCGTGCGGAAGGTCGTGCGGAAGGTCGCGAGGAAGGTCGCGAGGAAGGCCGTGCGGAAGGTCGCGAGGAAGGCCGCGAGGAAGAGAAGCATAAAATCGCATATAACCTCTTGAAACTTAATATAGATCCAAACACCATAGCCCAGGCATCCGGACTCGACTTGGCTACAATAGAGCGCTTGCAACACAACCTATGACATGACATGCCGCATTTTTTTAGTAATTTTGCGGCATGAACACAACTAAACTGAAAGGACACTCGGCCATGGCCGGTGCCGAACTGATGTGGGGCCTTGGCGCCCCGGTGGGAAAAATGATTCTGGGCGGGGGAATATCCTCTCTCATACTAACCGATTGCCGTATGATTGGGGCAGCCATACTGTTCTGGATCATATCATGCTTCATACCCGCAGAAAAAATCGAATCCGGCGACATGCTCAGGATGTTTTTCGCCTCAATGCTCGGCATTGTCATCAACCAATGCTGTTTTCTATGGGGACTAAGCATGACCTCACCCATAAACGCCTCAATAATCACCACGAGCATGCCGATAATCACCATGATTCTTGCCGCCGTGATACTACACGAACCGATAACAAAACTAAAAGCAGGCGGCGTTTTTCTTGGAGCAATCGGTGCCCTTATACTCGTCATGGCCAGTCATAGCGGTGATTCCACCGGGTCGGTTGCCGGAGATATAATGATAATCATAGCCCAGATAAGTTTTGCCTGCTATCTGGTTCTTTTTAAAAACCTCATCGCCAAATATTCGGCAATAACTCTTATGAAATGGATGTTCACATATGCCTCGATATGTGTGATTCCGTTTTCTTACCGCGACTGGATGCTCTCCGATCTGTCAGCACTCTCTCCAGCCGTGATGTGGGGTGTGGCGTTCTTTGTAGCAGGTCCGACATTCATCAGCTACCTGCTTCTGCCTTTAGGCCAGCGGAACCTCCGGCCTACGGTCACAGCCATGTATAACTACGTTCAGCCCATAGTAGCCTCAGCCGCTGCAGTGGCTGTTGGCATGGACCAGCTGACACCGGCCAACGCAATAGCCGTAATGCTTGTATTCGCAGGCGTATTCATGGTAACCAAAAGCAAAAGCCTCGCCGACATACAGAAGAGCGATTGTCAGTCGTGAACTTCGCGTGGACGGATTGTCTTACGCGGCTTCATTCTTAAAGGATCAAAACCGTTGCCATACACACTGCGGGCCTCCGACTGTATTATATATGCAGATTCATCTATTCTCCTAACAATCTCATATATCCGGTCGGCATCATACTGGCGGCACCATACTATCAGCATCGTACGGTTTTCGCCCGTCCAGAATCCACGGCCATCGAACGTTGTGACTCCACGACCGGATTCATGGGTTACACAATCGGCAATTTCTCTCCATTTTGGCGACAAAATCAGGAACTGTATGGTCTGCCGGTCGGAATTCACTATATAATTCGCAAGAAAGGAATAAATGGCAATCGAGGCCCAGCCATATATTATTGTCTGGACGCGAGCCTGTATCCGTGCGTCCATATCTCCCTGAAAAGGCAGAAAAAACGAGCATGTCACAATTGCCACATCAATAACCATCATCGTACGGCCAATGCTTACATTGGATTTTTTCTCAAATATGGCAGCCACTATATCCGTACCTCCGGCCGAACCCTTGTGCGCATAGTACAGGCCGATACCGAACCCGCATATGGCCGACCCCATAAGCACGCTCATGGTAACATCGGCAACAATAGGAGGCCGCGATGTGAAGTAGCCTTCGATCGCACCAATAATCGCCGAAAGCAAAGTTGCGCCGAAAATTGTCCGTACCACAAACTTGCGGCCAAGCAGACGGAACCAGCACACCAGCATGAGAATATTTACCGCATACATCGTGACTGCCACCGGCACCAGACCGCCGGTGCCAAAAAACACAAGGGTACTGAAACCGGCCATTCCGCCCACAACAATCTCATGTGGAAGTATAAAAACCGTGAAGCCTATGGCATAAAGAGCCATTCCGGCAATTATCATCAGATAATCCCGTATGTCGGGATGTGAATAAATACGTATATTCTGCAGTTGCATGGCATAGATTTGTTTGAGTTGCAAATGTACAAATTTATTTTGAATCACACACAAGCAGCTTCCGTATTTCGGGTATACATAAGCCGAAGCGACAAACCATAAAAACCTATCACCCTGAGCAACAGCGCTTACACCACCCGCACAACACTCTGCGGTTACAAAACTTACCTACAACTTGTTTTTTCTTGTTATATTCGCAAAATTTTGCTAATTTTGCGAATTCAAGCAACTATACATCATCATCACAATGAAACAATATAAACGCACTCTTATAACCACCGCTCTCCCCTATGCCAACGGTCCGGTTCACATCGGACATCTTGCCGGTGTATATGTGCCGGCAGACATATACGCACGCTATCTGCGACTGCAGGGCAGACCTGTGACAATGGTCGGAGGAAGCGATGAACACGGCGTGCCAATCACAATAAAGGCAAAAAAAGAAGGCGTAACCCCTCAGGATGTGGTCGACCGTTACCACTCGATAATAAAAGACAGTTTCAAAGAATTAGGCATAAGCTTCGATATATATTCCAGAACCACAAGCAGCATTCATGCCGCCACTGCCTCTGAATTCTTCTCACGTCTCCACGACAAAGGCGAATTCATCGAGCAGACATCCACTCAGCTTTACGATCCCGAGGCACACATGTTCCTTGCCGACCGCTATGTAACCGGCGAATGTCCGCACTGCCACAGTCCAAGAGCCTACGGCGACCAGTGCGAAGCCTGCGGAACCTCGTTGAACGCAACCGATCTTATCGACCCGAAAAGCGCCCTCAGCGGAGCCACACCGGAACTGCGCCAGACAAAACACTGGTTCCTGCCGCTCGACCGCTTTCAGGAGCGTCTGAGCAGATGGATTCTTGAAGGCCACAAGGAATGGAGACCAAACGTATACGGACAGTGCAAATCATGGCTCGACCTCGGACTGCAGCCACGTGCCGTGACCCGCGACCTCGACTGGGGCGTACCCGTGCCACTGAAAGAAGCCGAAGGCAAGGTTCTATACGTATGGTTCGACGCTCCTATCGGCTATATAAGCAACACCAAGGAACTATATCCCGACAGCTGGGAAACATGGTGGAAAGACCCTGAAACACGCATCATCAACTTCATCGGCAAAGACAACATCGTGTTCCATTGCATCGTGTTCCCAGCAATGCTCATGGCATATGGCGATGGATTCCAGCTACCCGACAATGTTCCGTCGAACGAATTCCTCAACCTTGAAGGCGACAAGATAAGCACCTCGCGCAACTGGGCCGTGTGGCTGCACGAATACCTGCGGGAATTCCCGGGCAAACAAGACACATTGCGCTATGTGCTCACTGCCAACGCTCCTGAAACCAAAGACAACGACTTCACATGGGCCGACTTCCAGACCCGCAACAACAGCGAGCTCGTTGCCATTCTCGGAAACTTCATAAACCGCGCTACAGTACTCACCCACAAATATTACGGCGGCAGCGTTCCCGTTCCTGGAGAAATGCTCGATGCCGAGAAAGCGGTGTTCGATGAAATCGATGAAATAAAGAAACGGCTCACCGAGCAACTCGAAGGCTTCCATTTCCGTGATGCTCTGCGCGAAGCCATGAACATTGCCCGTGCAGGAAACAAATACCTGCAGGAAACCGAGCCATGGAAAGTGTGGAAAACCGACCAGTCACGCGTTGCCACAATTCTGTACACAGCCCTGCAGATTTGCGCCGACATCGCCATAGCATTTGAGCCATTCACTCCCTTTATGAGCGACAGACTTAGCCGCCAGCTCGGCATAAGCCAGCTCTGCTGGGCCAAACTCGGAACCCGCGACCTTGTAAAGAGCGGAACCGTAATCGCTCAACCGGAACTGTTGTTTGAAAAAATCGAAGACCACGCGATAGCCGCGCAGCTGGCAAAACTCGAAGAAGCCAAACGCCAGAACATAATAAACTCCTACGAACCCGCTGCGGTTAAAGAATCAACCTCATTCGAAGATTTTGAGAAAACCGACATCCGGGTAGGCACAGTCACAGCCTGCAGCAAAGTAAAAAAATCCAACCGTCTGCTTCAGCTTTCCATCGACGACGGAATGGGCGGACGCACCATTCTTTCCGGAATTGCCCAGAGTTATCCGAATCCGGAGGAACTTGTCGGGAAACAGGTATGCTTCATCGCGAATTTCCCGCCACGTAAAATGATGGGCATTGAATCCCAGGGCATGGTTCTGTCGGCAGTCGATGCCGACGGCCGTCTGGTTGTTGTCGGACCAACAGCACCCGTAGCGCCCGGAGCCTCTGTCGGATAACGGCAAAGGTTCCCTGCAGCCACAGCCCGGACCAAAATCAGCCTTATGTAGAAAAAAGACATTCATCACCAAACACCTGTAATATATCATGAAGCCTCGCATACTGATCATATACACCGGAGGTACCATAGGCATGATCGAAGACCTGCGTACAAAAACGCTTAAGCCATTCGACTTCTCTCACCTTATGGAAAATGTACCTAAAGTGAAGATGCTCAACTATGAAATCGACAATATCCAGTTCCAGCCGCCGCTCGATTCCAGCGACATGCACACCACGCACTGGAAGGATATCGCCCGAAGCATAACCGAGAACTACGACAGCTACGATGGCTTTGTGGTGCTACATGGCACCGACACCATGGCATATACGGCTTCAGCATTATCATTCATGCTTGAAAACCTGCGTAAACCGGTTATAATCACCGGCTCGCAGCTGCCCATAGGCGAAGTCCGCACCGATGGCGAGGAAAATCTGATAACAGCTCTGCAGATTGCTGCGGCAACCGACAGCTTCGGCTTGCCTATGGTTCGGGAAGTGGCCATACTGTTCGAGAACTACCTGTGGCGTGGAAACCGCGCCACAAAACGAAGTGCCAACAATTTCAATGCCTTCAAGAGCTACAACTATCCGGCTCTGGCAAAAATCGGACTTGGCATTCATTTCGATACCGAAGCCTTGAAGCGCGAACATTCAGGCGAAGCACTCAACACCCATTACGGTCTTGACACTGACGTGGCGGCAATCGACCTTTTCCCGGGAATATCGGCGGGCACACTCCGGCACCAGTTGTCGTGTCCGTCGGTAAAAGGAATTGTTCTGCGCACATTCGGAGCAGGCAACGCACCCACCGCGCAATGGTTCGCCGAAGCCCTTAAGGAAACCATCGACCGCGGAGTAGTGGTCATAAACGTGACCCAGTGCGGCAACGGAAGCGTACATTGCAGCCGGTATATGGGCGGAGACCTGCTTTCAAGCCTCGGCGTAGTGTCGGGACACGACATCACGTTCGAAGCCGCCATCACGAAGATGATGTATCTGTTCGGTCTCGGCCTGACCCCTGAAGAAGTTGCAAAAAAGCTGGAGCAGAATCTCGCCGGTGAAATCACCCTAAACAATTAACAATGAAACGTCACTTCCGCATATATCTTGTTATCGCCATGCTGCTTGCGTTTATTCCGTCCACTGTGGCATATGCCGGATGGGAATACATCGAGCAGGTACGTGTCGACCCATCCGACGATGAACGGATAGATGTGGAAGTGCGTGATTCATTCATATACATAACCACAAACAAACCACTCACGGTTAAAGTATGTACCATACTGGGGCAACTGGTAAGTCAGGAAAAAATTCCGGCAGGCGTTTCACGAATCAGACTCGCGCAACGTGGAGTATACATCCTTAAAGCAGGAACTGTTACCAGGCGAGTAAACATTTAATCGATTTGTCGGTTTGTTCATTTAGAACCGGGTCCACCGGTGCGTAAACATATACTGAAAATATGACAATAAAGATAGTCAACAAATCGAAGAACGGACTGCCTGAATACGCCACACCTCTCTCGGCGGGCATGGACCTGAAAGCCGACATCTCCGATGCCGTAATCCTCCAGCCGATGGAACGTTGTCTGATTCCGACCGGACTTCATGTGGAACTTCCCGAAGGATATGAGCTGCAACTGCGTCCGCGAAGCGGTCTGGCTTTGCGTCAAGGTCTGGGACTCGTAAACTCACCCGGCACAATCGATGCCGACTATCGCGGCGAAATCGGTGTAATACTTATAAACTACGGAGCAGAGCCGATAACCATCAGCCCCGGCGACCGTATATGTCAGGCCGTAGTAACCCGATATACACGCGTGGAGTGGGAGCAAGTGGAAACCCTCTCGGACACTACCCGCGGAGAAGGTGGATTCGGCCATTCGGGAGTCTGACCGGTCAACGACATCATAGTCTGCCATGGCCGACAAACTCCACCGGTATCTTTAGAAATCAAAAACTGCAAAAAATTGAAAGTACACCGCATAGTTCTTCTCGTTATAGCCGCCATCATAATAGGAGCAAGCGCGCTGGCACGTCCGAAAAAATCCGACGGCTGGGAAACACGTGCGGCCAGACAAAAGGCCGATTACATATTCCTCGAAGCCCAGAACGCATACAACCAACAAGACTACAGCCTGTACGGGCGGCTGCTGCAACGCGCCTTCGAAACCGACAGCTCCGACCTTAGTCTCGGCGCCCAGCTCGGACAATGGCAAATTGTAGGAATTGCCATGGACCAGCAGAAAGGAATGGAAGGCCTGCAGCGCATGCGGAAATATTATGAGGCAAATCCATCGGACTACTACTCCGGTCTGTCGCTCGCCAAAACATATGCCAACATCGGAAAAATCGACGATTTCCTTGCCATAAGCAAAATACTCTACAATAATTTCCCCGACAAGAACAATGTGGCACTACAACTGGCCGAAGGATACCTGCGGCGCGACAAAGGCCAGGACTTCGACTCAGCCATGACTATATACCGGCGTCTTGAGCAAGGCTTTGATACCGGAATCGAGAACTCCATCACAAGCTATATAATCGGGGCATACATGTTCAAGAACGACACCACCGCTGTTCTGAACGAACTCGACAAAATATACAAAGCCGCTCCTCGCGACATCCCCACTCTACTCACCGTAGGAGGTTCGATGATAGAACTGCACCGAGCTGATTCGGCTCTGCGTTATTTCAACGAAGCAAAAGCCATCGAACCCGACAACGGAGGCGTTATAATGGGTTTCCTCGGATATTACAATGAAACGGGCGACTCCACGGCATTCCTTAACACTCTAAAGAAAGCTGTCGTAAACCAAGAACTTGAACCTGAAGAGAAATTCATGTTCGTAAGAGGATTCATTCAAAGCGCACACGCCGACAGCAGCAAGTTCGACATCTGCTGCGAATTATGCGAAAGCTACATAGCCAACAACCCTGGAACGGTCGAAATACATACACTCTATGCAAGCCTGCTCAACTCCGCCGACAGACCAGCCGAAGCCGCAGAGCAACTAAGCTATGCCATAGCCCTGTTGCCGTCCGACCTCGACCTGCGGCTATGGCATCTATCGCTACTTTATCGTGCCGACAAAAAGGAACTGGCCACCGATGTAGCCGAAGAATACGCCGCCGAGTTTCCGGCAGAACTGTCGTTTGCTCGTTTTGCTGCCGCACAGCTGTATGAACAGGGCAAATACGCACAGGCGGCCGAACGCTTCAGACAGTTTCCGGTAGACTCGCTCAAAACCGATGAAAGCAAATCGGATTATTATGCGACATTAGGCGATTTCATGAGCAAACTCGATCCTCGCAGCGATTCCTACCCGTATTACCAGAAAGCTATCGAACTCAATCCGCTCAACGACATGGCCATGAATAATCTGGCTTATTTCTACAGTCTTGACGGCAATGCGGAGGACCTTGAAAAAGCCGAGCACTACTCCGCCATGGCAATACGGCACCAGCCCGACAATCCGACATTCCTCGACACCTATGCCTGGGTGAAGTTCAAACAAAAAGACTTCCAGACCGCACGCAAGTACATCGACCAGACAATAAGCATTCTGGACATCGAACACACCGAAGAAGTAATCGACAGTATTGTAGGCGGCAATGCCGATACAGCCGACATCACTCCTGCGGATACAGCCACAGACAATAATACGGCCGAGTTCATCGATGTACTTGAAACATCATCGCCCGACACGGACGACAATCCGGAAGGAATGACGGCTGATGTGCTTGACCATGCCGGCGACATATATTTCATGACGGGGGAACCCGGACAGGCGCTCCAGTTCTGGAAGCGGGCACTCGCGCTTGACCCTGAGAACGCGCTTATCCAAAAGAAAGTGAAACACAAAACGTATTTCTACGAATGAAAGCGTTAAGATTCATCCTCCCTCTGTTGTTTGCGCTGGGCCTTGCAGCCTGCCACAGCAGCCACAAGTCCGTTTCCCCAACCGACAACGACAGGAAATGGCACACTCTTGAATTGCCGGTGAAACTACGTCTCGAATCTCCGGTCGAAATCTCGCTCAGCGGCAAAGCCATGTTTGTAAACGACAGCCTGATATATGTGTCCTTGCGGATGCTGGGAATGGAAGTGGCATATGCATACGCCGATGCCGACAGTGCCATATTATGCGACCGCTTCCATAAAATATATATGAGCGAGCCTGTAAGCCGTTTCATTCCCCCCAGAATGGCAACCATAAAATGTCTGCAGGATATAATGGCCGGACAAAACATTCCGGCTCAGCTTAAAGACCACATCAGTACATCCGGACAGACCGATACTCCCGCCGGCATACGCTACAGCAACATCAACGTGACTACAGATATCAATCAGAAAAAATTCAGCGCCACACTCGAGTACAACTACGACAAAGCGAAATGGGACGACAGCGGCTTCGCCATTCCAAAGGTCAGACTACCGAAAAATGCCCGCAAGGCCGACCCGCAGGCACTGCTAAAAGAACTAAGGCAACTTTAGACAATTGTAACAAACAGTCCGCCTGCCGGATGACACACCAGTTCATATATCAATGAAGAAATCAATCATTTTACTGCTTGCCATTTTTTTTACGATTTCATCGGTCGCATCGCCGAAGAAATCCCGACAAGCACGCAGCAGTGAAAAAATCAGGCAGGAACAACGCGACACCCGCAAACGCATCAGTAATACAAAAAACGAAATAAACGAAAACACCCGAAAAACACGCGACGGCCTGAAACGGCTTGGAGAAATCGAAGCCGACATTGCCGTCAGACAGGAAGCCATAAACCGCACCGGAGCACGCATCAGCGAGCTCAATGCCAGGATTGCCCGGCTGGCCGACTCCATCGCAACGATTGAAAACAATATCACCACACTCAAGAACGACTATGCCGGCAGTCTGCGGGCAATACGCCGACAACGTCAGACCCTAAACACCATATCATACATCTTCTCGGCGGAAAGTTTTGCCCAGGCATTCCGGAGAATCCGGTACATGCAGGAACTCGGGCACTGGCGGAAAGCCAAGACCATACGTCTCGGAGAGGCTGTCTCGGAACTAAATCTGCGCAAAATCGAAATCGACAGCGTGCGACAGCGGGTTGCCGATGAGCAGGCGGCTCTGATTGCAGCCAAATCGCAACTCGACAACCGACGCGCCGAAGCCTCGGTGCTTGTCGACGACCTGAAAAAACAGGGTCGGTCTCTCAGCTCTGAATTACGCCGCCAACAGCAGCAGCTCACCGAACTAAACCGTGAACTCGACCGGGCAATCGCCGAGGAAGTACGCCGGGCGGAGGAAGAACGCAAACGAAAAGCGGCCGAAGAAGAAAAACGCCGGCGAGCCGATGAAGAACGCCGTAAAAAAGCGGAACAGGCACAACAGAACAACGACAACAGGCAGGAAACGCCTAAGGAAAGCACAAAATCCGACAAACCTGCCCCCCCGACACGCCCTGCCGGCGAAAGCGGTTTCGCGGAACAGGAGCGCAGACTCACCGGCGATTTCGAGGCAAACAAAGGCCGCCTTCTGTTTCCCGTAGCAGGGAAATACACTATTACCGGCGCATATGGCCGTCACACCCGTCCAGGCACAAACGTTGCCATCGACAATCACGGCATTGACATCAGCGTCGACCAGGGCACAAACGCCAGAGCCGTATTCAATGGCGAAGTCGTGAGCGTTTTCAAAGTAAAAGGCACCGGATTCTACGCCGTACTTGTACGCCACGGACGATACATAAGCGTATACTCGAAGCTTGCATCCTACAATGTACGCAACGGGCAGCAGATAAAAGCCGGGCAGAGCATCGGCACCGTTTTCACCGATCCGGAACTCGGTGCCACGGTACTGCATTTCGAACTCCGGCGCGAGTCAGCAACTCTTAATCCGCTCGAATGGGTGAAATAGGCTCAGGCGGAAAAGGCGGATTCAGCGGCAATCTCACCCAGAGAATCATCAAGGCCCTGGGGGTTTTTGCCGGTGTACAATCGGCCGGAATGCTATGCTCGGTTATAAGGGCAAAGCTGATAGCAATGTGGATTGGTCCGGCCGGAGTAGGACTCAACGCCCTGCTCACCAACAGTCTTGAACTAATAAGCCAGCTCACTCAGGCCGGCATACGCGTAAGCGCTGTGCGCAGCATCGCCGCCGAGACTGAAGACAGCCGACGTACAAACATCGTTACAGCATTGTTACGCTGGGCTCTCTGGCTCGGATGCGGAGGTGCGATACTCACACTCGCCCTTGCCCCGCTGCTGAGTCTCACCACTTTCGGATCAACAGACCGGAGCTGGATGTTCGTACTCCTGTCGATCGCCGTGCTGGCCTCCGCCCTCAGCATCGGACGCATCGCAGCATTGCAGGGGCTCGGCGAACTAAAACATCTGGCCAGACTCACCGTCACATCCATACTCATATCCACAGCGCTGGCGGTTCCGCTTTTCTACTACTTCCGTCTCGGCTCCATCGTTTGGGTTGTGACTATATTCGCCCTTGTCCAGGCTGTTGTTTTCTGTTCCGACGGCAAAATCCGGCGCGACCGACCCGCCATGAGCCATCGCGAATGCATCTCCACAGGCATGCCGTTCATAAAACTGGGCCTGATTCTGACAATATCGAACGCACTGACCATGGTAAGCAGCTATGTGGTGACCGTGTTTCTGAACCGCTACGCATCTACCGCTGAAGTAGGCATCTACCAGGCAGGATTTGCAATCATAAACAACTACATGGGCATTCTTGTATCGGCTCTTACGGTAGAATATTTTCCACGTCTCAGCGCCAACATAGGGCAGCGGCGCCGGTGTGAGGTTCTGGTATCCCACCAGATCACCGTGATCATGAGTCTACTGGTACCCGGAGTGATATTGTTCCTGCTTCTGCGCAGCCAGGTAGTGTGGCTGCTATACTCTCCCGAGTTCAGCGATGTGATACCCTACCTTACGTATGCGGTCGGAGGCGGAGTGCTGCGCATGGTTGCGTCGTGCATGGCCCTGTGCATGCTTGCCTCCGCCGATTCCCGCGCCTACATGGCAACTGAAATCGGCAGTTCCGCAGCAGGCATGCTTCTTGCCGTAGGCGGATATATAGCCGGCGGCATCGCTGGCATGGGCATCGCCTATCTTATATGGTATGCATCGTACACCCTGGCCGTATGGGCAGTATACCGTTACCGTTACCGCATGCGTCTGCGCGGGCGCACTGTCGCCATACTGGGTTTCGGCCTCGTGCTGATAGCCGTCGCCCAGGCTTTGGCCGCATTATAAGGCCAAAGCGAATCACTGAACATTTGCATCCGGCAAAGAGTTATTATCTATACACGGAGGCATCGCCGCCGCCGTACCAACAACTCTTTCTTATGCAAAAACTGTCGCGTCTCATACTGTCTGTATGCGTCACATTGATAACGCACGGAACACTCTCCGCCGACACCGATGTACTGACACGCACCATGCCCGAAAACTGGGAATATGCCGAAGGCATTCAACAAACCCTTCCAAGCAGCGACAAATGGTGGAGAACATTCAACGATTCCATCCTCGATTCCCTGATAAGCATGGGTGAGGATGCGAATCTCAACGTTGCCATGGCATACCGCCGGATGGAAGCCGCATCCCGCCAGATGTCAGTGGCACGTGCCGCATACTACCCCACGCTGGACCTTAGCGCCGGATATACCCGTGAACGTCTCGACGGAGCATCGTCGAACCTATGGAGTCTCGGAGCCTCGGCAAGCTGGCAAATCGACATATTCGGCCGGGTAAGGGCCTCCGTCAAACAAAAGAAAGCCCAGTACAAGGCAAGCCGGGCCGAATGGGTAGGAACAATGATAAGTATGGCCGGCGACATAGCCTCCACCTACATGCAGCTGAGAGTATGGCAGGCCGAACTGGCTGTAGCGGAACGTCATGTCGAAGTACAGGATTCGATAACCGCACTCGTGCAGGCCCGTTTTGAATGCGGTCTTGCCGCCAAGCCCCAGCTCGCGCAAGCCAGATCATCGCTTCACAGCATCAAAGCCACAATTCCACAGCTGAACACATCAATCGCAACTGCAATCAGCTCGCTCGCACTTCTCACCGGTCGGTATCCCGAAGAACTGGAACCGCTGCTCGAACCTGCCCGCCCTCTTCCGGCCTATACCCGGATTATCTCTGCCGGAGTTCCGTCGGAACTGCTCAGGCGACGGCCCGATATTCTGGCGGCGGAATACCAGCTGGCAGCGGCGGCGGCAGCTGTCGGAATAGCCAAGAAAGACTTCCTGCCGGTTCTGTCGATAGACGGCTCGGTGGGTGTGGCCGCAGCACGCCCCGGCGACATGTTCACAGACAACGGATTTCACTACAGCATAGCGCCCACACTTTCCTGGACCATATTCGACGGCTTCGCGCGACGGGCCGGAGTTGCCTCGGCCAGAGAGGAAATGGAAGAGCAGATAGCCAACTACAACTACACTGTCATCAACGCCTACAACGAGGTTGAGAACGCTCTGGTGAAATACCGCGACCTTATCCGTCAGATTTCAGAATACGACCAGGCTACTCTTCACGCCAGAGAATTCCTGCGCCTGTCGCTCGACCTCTATACCCAGGGCCTGTCGCCATATTCCGATGTTGCCACAGCCCAGCAGAATCTTCTAAGCTACAACAACTCGCTTCTGATTGCCAAAGGCGAGGCCCTCACCGCACTTGTAAACCTTTATGAAGCTCTCGGCGGAGGATTTAATTACCAATAAAACCACAAAAAATGAACCGTCTCTACGCAATAGCGGTTGTGACGCTGATTCTGTCGTCATGCTCGCACAAAAAAAACGACACGGTTTCCGGAACCGTGCCTGAAATCGATGTCAGCAACGTTATCACCGATTCAGTCACTCTCTATAAAGAATATCCCGGCACTCTTTATGCCAACCGTACCGCCAAGGTATACTGCCGCGTCGATGGCTATGTTTCAAGGCCGAAATACACCGCCGGCGACTTCGTGCGTCAGGGCGAGGTTCTTTTCACCATAAGTGCCCCCGACCTGCAGAACGCCGTAAACGAAGCAGAAGCCGATCTGGCCACAGCAATCAGTCAGAACGACTACGCCGAACAGCACTATCTGGCTGTGGCCAAAGCCTATGAAAGCCAGGCGGTATCGAAAATGGAAGTTGCCGAAGCTTTGAATTCCCGCGACCAGAGCAGGGCAAGCATCAACAGCGCCAGGGCCCGTCTGGCCGATGCCAGGCAGCAACTCGGATATTGCACCGTGACAGCACCGTTCAGCGGCCATATCAGCATAAACGAGCACTCCGGCGGGTCGTATGTCAATGGCGCCGGCGACCCCGTGGCCCTGGCCACCGTATACGAAGACGCTCAGGTTATCGCGGAATTCGCCATTGAGGATGACTCTTTCCTGCGTATTTTCGAGAATCCGAACAACCGACATCTCATCGATTATTCCGCGGTGCCGGTTACATTCGGCGAGAAACTTCCGCACAGCTATACTGCAAACCTCGACTATATGGCTCCTGATATAAATCCGTCCACCGGAACTCTTGTTATCCAGGGAACAATCGACAACGACTACCACGAACTACGGTCTGGAATGTACTGCACGGTCAGGATGCCATATAAAGTCGACCCCGAGGCTCTGCTTATAAGAGATGCCTCCATCGGCACCGACCAGCTCGGCAAATATGTATATCTGGTCAACGACTCAAGCAAAATTGTATACACCCCCATTAAAACCGGCGACCTCGTGGCCGACACTCTGAGGATAGTAACCGAAGGCCTCCGTCCCGGCGACCGCTATGTGACATCGGCACTTCTCAAAGTCCACGACGGCATGAAAGTAAAATCAGTGCCGCAATAAGCCAAGAGCCAGTTCTACAATAACAATTCAACCAACTTCAATCAGGTGTTTTCAAGATTTTTCATAGAACGACCCATATTCGCCATAGTGATTGCCTTGGCGATGGTGCTCGCCGGCGCACTTACGTTCAGCAAACTGCCGGTGGCCCAGTACCCCGATATAACTCCGCCTACGGTAATGGTAAACGCTTCGTATCCCGGAGCCGATGCCGCCACTGTGGCCGAGACTGTAGGCGTGCCCATCGAACAACAAGTCAACGGGGTAGAGGGCATGATGTATATGAGTTCATCGTCGGGTTCCGATGGCTCATACTCACTCACCGTTACTTTTGAAGAAGGTACCGACCTCGACGAAGCTTCTGTAAAAATACAGAACCGCATATCCCAGGCCGAACCCCAGCTGCCGTCCGCCGTAAGGCAGCAAGGCGTACAGGTTCAGTCGGAATCGTCGAACCAGATTCTGTTCATCACTCTCCAGAGCGATGACCCCGAACGATACGATGCGCTGTACCTCACAAACTATGCCAACCTGAATCTCACCGACGAACTCGCCCGCGTCAGCGGCGTGGGATCGGTAGGTGCCTTCGGCGGCGGACAATACTCAATGCGCATATGGCTCGACCCGGCGAAAATGAGAGAACGTAACATCACGACCTCCGATGTAAAAGAGGCCATCGAATCCCAGAACATGCAGGTTTCGGCGGGTTCGGCCGGAGCACAGCCGTCGGCCGGGAAGGAAGCCTTCACGTATACACTCACCACACAGGGGCGCCTGAGCGACCCTGCTGAATTCGGCAATATTATTCTGCGCTCCGACGGCAACGGCAACATACTGCATCTCAACGACATCGCCACCATCGACCTCGGCTCCGTAAGCTATACCCAGATTGCACGTGTAAACGGCAGTCAGGCTGCCATGATAGGCATCAGTCAGCTTCCGGGAGCCAACGCTCTCGATGTGGCGAAAGGCTGCGAGAAAAAACTCGAGGAGCTGAAACAGTATTTTCCGCCGGGCGTGAACTACCGCATAATGCTGAATACCACCGACTTTGTAACGGCCAGTATCAACGAACTGCTTGTAACATTTCTTGAAACCACGCTGATAGTCATGGCCGTGATACTGCTTTTTCTGCAAAACTGGCGGGCCACTGTAATTCCCATGCTCACTATTCCGGTTTCGCTCATAGCCACTCTGGCCGTGATGAAATGGATGGGTTTCACTATCAACACCCTCTCCCTGTTCGGCCTTGTACTTGCCATAGCTATAGTGGTTGACGATGCCATCGTTGTGGTGGAAGACTGCGCCCGCCTGCTCGATGAAGGGAAGCTGAATCCGCGTCAGGCGGCCGAAAAGGCCATGTCGGAACTGCAGGGGCCTGTGATCGGCGAGGTGCTCGTGCTTCTGTCGGTGTTCATTCCCACTGCGATGGTGAGCGGAATCACCGGACAGCTCTACAAACAGTTCGCACTCACCATTGCCGTTTCGACGGCATTCTCCGGTTTCAACGCACTCACATTCACTCCGGCAATGTGTGCCCTTTTCCTCAGGCCCAGAAAAGAAACGCACTTCTTTCTCTGGAAGTGGTGGAACAAGGCATTCGGGGCGACCCTGGGCCTGTATATGCAGGTTGTCGGAACCTTTCTCAAACGTCCGGCCGTGGCCATAGCACTCTATTTTCTGCTCACCGGACTGGCATTCTGGGGGTTCATGAAATGGCCCACGACCTATGTGCCGTCGGAGGATATGGGTTATTTCATGTCGTCGATTCAGCTTCCGACCGGCGCATCGCTCGACCGTACCGACAAAGTGGCTCTTGAATTCTCGGAGCGTCTTCTGCAAGTGCCCGGTATAAAAGACGTGATGGCAATCAGCGGCACCTCGTTCATGGGGGGAGGCTCTACAAGCAACAATGGCTCGCTGTTTGTGATTCTTGACCCATGGAGCCAGCGTAAATCCAAAAGCGAGAGCATCGACGCCATAATAGAAAAGGCCAACGAAATCGGCGATTCCATGCAGGAACCCATATCGTTCTCGCTCAATCCGCCGGCTATTCCGGGCCTTGGCCTGACATCGGGGCTGGAACTCCAGCTGCTCGACATCAACAATCTCGGAGCCGCACAACTCAAAGAAGCCCTGCGGGCCATACAGGAGGCCGCCGGGAAAGACCCCCGGATTGCATCTGTCACAACAATGTATGAAGGAGCTGTTCCGCAGTATTCCATCCGTATCGACCGAAACCGCGCGAAAATGCAGGGCCTTACAATTGCCGACATAAACTCGGCCCTTTCCACGTTTATGGGCGGGGCATATGTAAACGACTTTGTGGAATTCGGTCGTGTTTATGAAGTGAACATGGCCGCAAGCGGCAACGCCCGCGCTCATGCCGACGATGTGTTGAAACTGTCGGTACGCAATTCCTCGGGCGACATGGTTCCGTTCTCGTCGTTCGCCACAGTCGAGCCGTCGATGGGCGAACCATCCGTCAGCCGCTACAACACCTACCGCACCGCAGCCCTTACAGCCACTCCGGCCAAAGGCGTAAGTTCGGCCGACGGCATCAAGGCCATGGAACAGATTGTAAAAGAAGCGGTAGGCGAGAACTACAGCTATGCCTGGACCGGCGAGGCCTACCAGGAGAATCAGTCGGGCACAACCGTATCGTTCGTGCTGATTCTTGCCATAATCGTCACACTGCTTGTACTGGCGGCACAATACGAAAGTCTTACCGACCCTGTGGCTGTGATCACCGCCATGCCTACAGCCATACTCGGCACTGTGCTCGGCTGCATGTTCATGAACCAGAACATATCGATATACACCCAGATAGGCATAATTCTGCTGCTGGGACTTGCCGCCAAGAATGCCATTCTTATTGTAGAATACGCCATGGACTACCGTAAGAGCGGACTCGACATACGGCAGGCGGCCACCGATGCCGGACGTGTCCGTTTCCGCCCGATTATGATGACCGCCATGGCTTTTGTGTTCGGAGTATTGCCCATGCTGTTCGCCACGGGCGCCGGAGCTGCGTCACGTATCTCTCTCGGCACGGCGGTTGTGTTCGGAATGGCTGTCAACGCGTTGTTCGGAACTCTGTTTGTTCCAAATTTCTGGGAGCTGCTGCAACGCTTCGGCGAAAAATACGTAAGTCCGTTCTTCCATAAAGACAAAGGTTTGTCAAAGACTCAGGAAGAAGACAGCGGAGTATAATCTAAAGTGTGCCAAAAATGCAGGAGGCCGCACCGTAAAACCACGGTACAGCCTCCTGTATCATTGAACCGTCTGTCCGGCTATCAGTTGAGCGCCTTCGAGAGGTTGAAGTTTGCGAATTCGAGATCGCTTGCAGCCTTGGCAGCGAGCTTTGAGTCGAGGCGAACGGCCTGACGGAGATTCGAAGTCAGCATCGACTCATTGTTGGTGCGTGCACCGAGTACAGCCATCAGGTAGTAAGTGGTGGCATCCGGATTGGCAATGGAAGCCAGGGTGCTCTTAGCCTTGCTGTAGTCCTTGGTGAGAATCTGGGCCAGCGCTGCGTTGTTGCTCTTTGTGTCGCCGAAGGCACGCACAGCGGCAGCATTGTCGCCTTTCTTCAGATAATAGGTACCAAGAGCGCCGCCGAGTTCGTTCACGCCTGCAGCCGAGCCGAAGAGCTGGTTGGCACGGTCGTAGTTTTTGTTGAGCATTTCCACCAGACCGAGGTTCATCTGAGGCTCGCCGGCCTTGGGATTTACGCTTGCGGCTTTCTGGAAGCTTGCCTTGGCAGCGTTGTAGTCGCCGTTGGCATACTGCATCATGCCGAGGTCGTTCCAGGTACGGTAGTCGTTGGGATACTGGCGTACGGCTGCATCGTAGATTTTGGTCTTGGTTGCCGGGTCGTTGGTAAGAGTAGCGGCATAGAGAATTTCGTCGACTGAAAGCTCCGACGGGTTTGTCGCAGCCAGACGGCTTATTTCCTCATCGCTCTTTCCGATTACATCGATCGAAGCTGTGATACGGCTGTATCGGAGCTGCGGCAGAATCTGGTCGGCAAGCTGTTCGAACACGCTCGAGAGGTTGCGGATTTCGCGTTCGCGCTGTTCGGGATCCTTATACATCGAGAGAACCGACAGAATCAGGTCCTTGTCCTGGATGTTGCTCTTCTTCACAAGCTCCTGGAATCCGGCCCAGTCTTCGGCGGTGAACTGTTTGGTAAGTTCGCCGAATTCGGTAATCTTGTCTTTTTTCAGCTGGTTGGTGAGATATGTGTTGGTGCTGGCCTCACGTTTTTCAGCCAGTTTCTCGTTGAAGTCGTAGCTGCCGTCAGGCGATGCATACGACTGGATGTTGAGTTCCTTGATTTCGCGGTTGGCTGCGGCATTTGCATTCACGATTTCCTTTTTGAGTTCGGTCATCGCATCGGTGTTGAGCTGGTTGGCACGGATGTTCGCCTGGTTGATCAGGAACATAATGTCGGCGGCATACTTCTGGTTGATTACGCGCTGGAACGCATCGGGAGCGAGAGCCGGATCGACACTGGCTGCATCGGCGAGCGCCGCAGTGGCAATCACACCGTTGGCCACGGTAACGCGGGGAAGCACATATTGTTTGTTGCCCTGACGAACCTCAAATGCAAGCTGAAGCTCGCTCTTGGCCATCTCGGGAGTATATGCATAAGCTGCGGGAATCGTTACAGTTCCGCCGTTCTCGTACGACACTACGGGAGCATTGCCACGTACATTCTCACCCTGGAAAGTATAGGGTGTGGATGCAGTTTCAGTGCCGTTATACACCAGATAGGGAGTTACTGTAACCTCGGCATTCTTTACAAAGAATTTCGCGGGAATACGACCGGTAACGGTGGCGGGAACTCTTTCGCCCACCACTTCCAGCGGATTAGGATTGGTGCTGAAATACTCGGACGAGAACTGGCCGAGCTTCTTGCCGCAGGAAGTCATACAGAGTGTGGCTCCGATAGCGGCGATAAAATAGATCTTGCGATTCATATCGTGTTTATTTTGGAATGTTTTATGCGTCTTCGCCTGTGATGAATATACAAGCACAAAGATAGGTATTTTATACGGTATGTTCCAAAAATTTTTCAAACATTTTCGCACGCGGAGCACGGCTCTTTCATTTAAAAAAGTCTTGTGCTTCCGAAAAGCCTGTTATTTTATAGCGGGGAAAGTCTGAATGGGA
>JAIDBM010000178.1 GCA_029056365.1 Muribaculaceae bacterium
TGATAGTAGAGGTGCCATACACCATCGGCGTAGAACATGCCGTTTGGGTCGTTCATCCATCCCTGTGCCGGGGTAAAGTGTATCTGCGGACGGTATTTCTCGTTGTAGTCGCTTGCCGACGGTTGTTCGCCGGGAGTCTGCCCCGGTTCTTCGACATTGATTTCGGGTACTTCGGCGCTGAAATGAGAGCTGTCGCAGGCGGCGGCGCCAAAACAGGCGCCGACACCTAAAGTGAACAGAATAACGTTATTTATGATTTTCATCATTAGCGTGTTTTGAGATATTCGAGAGCGTTTTTGGCCATGGTCAGTATGTTGCCCTGATAGAGATTGTTGCGGGGATTGGCTGATTTGTCAGGAGTTCCATCGGCGTTTTTCATTGAGAATTCGCAGCCGCCGTTGCCTACACATATCAGAGTACCTTTGAAGTCGGTGTTACCTTGCCGGGCTTCCCAGATGTTGAGCTGCGACACCCACCATATCTGGCTGTCCCAGGTGGCGAGAGGAATAATGCCGAACTCGTCCACAAGCCGGTTGTAGCACTGTTCGTCCTGATTGCCGAGTCCGGTCCAGAGCGAGGGCAGATTGAAGAAGCAGCAGTTATGGTCTTCGGTCCAGCCGGGGCCTTTCATGGCTATGAGTTTGGTGTCGGCGTTGGTTTCGGTCTCAAGGTCGCGGAAAATGGCGTGTCCGGAGTGGTCGCGCTGGAAACGGTGGTCGGGATTGAGCTGTACGGCCATTCGCCATACATCGCCGTTCCATACGCCAGGACCCCATCCTATGGCTCTGTCGTTTGTTCGCACTTCGTTCACATCGAGGCGGCCGAGAGTGGTTGAGTATATCACGGCGTGCGACCAAAGAAGAAGATTGCCTCCGTTTTTATACCATTCCCTTACAGCCGGAGTGGCATCGAGCACGCACTGCGGCATATCGAACACGCATTCCTCGCCTACGCCTTCAGCCTCGACATCGCGGATGAAGAACAGAACTCTGTAGGGGTCGAGCATTTCGGCATCGCTTATATCGCCGAAATAAATATAGCTTGCCGACGGATATGTGTCGTGCAGCCACAGCCATGCCGAGGCCTCGTCGTCGTCGCCGTCTCTAACAAGTTCTTCGGCGGTTGGGTAGAGTCCGAGGAAACCTATGGCAGTCTTGCCGATGCGCAGTGTGGCGGTAGCCGGTACCGACTTTCCGTCGGCGTTCACTGCGGTAAGGCTCACGTTCCATTCCTCGCCGTAGTCGACATCCGGAATCAGATAGCCGGTGGCATCGGCCGGGAGCGACTCGGTGATGTTTCGGCTGCCATTGGTGGCGAAGAGTTCGATTGATGAGGCCGATTCGTTGCGGTCCCAGCTTACAGCCACATCATAGCCACCTTGGCGTTCCGACTGAGAAAGGGCCAGGGCATTTATCCGCGAGGCGCCTTTGCGGGTGAATGTCTTCACCACTCCTGCCGACAGATTTTCTCCATCGGTAAGTTTGAACACATAGGTGTATTCGATGTTGGTGTCGATGTCGCGGTGCACATAACTGGTGCCGTTGACTGTTTCCTGGGCGAACAGGGCCTGTCCGTTGTATACGGTCACCTGCATGTCATATTCTGCGGGAGCGCTCCATGTCCAGATATAGTCGTTGCCTTCGAGGCTTCCGGAGATGGCCGATTCGCTTATTGGCGCCACTGCGGCCGGAGCTGATTCAATGTCTTTGTCCTGGCATGCGGTGGTCAGCGATAATGCCGCCAAGGCCAGTATTGTAGTTCTGATGATTTTCATGGCAATCAGTTATAACCTTTGTTTTGTGTATATAAACCGGGTACGTAGTAAAGCTGGTTATATGGCACCGGGAAGAACTCGTTCTTGTCGGCGGTGAAGTGTGCGGCAGAGTAGTATTGTGCATAGCTCTGTCCGTCGTAGCTGGCGTTCTGTTCGGTTTCGAAGAACTTGTTTATAGTCTGCGAGGCGATTCCCCAGCGTCGCAGGTCGAAGAACCGGCTCGATTCCATGGCCATTTCCAGTCGGCGTTCCCACCGTACACAGCGGCGGCCCGTTTCTTTGTCGGTGATATAGCCGGTGGGGTAGTTGCTTATCTCGCAGTAGTCCGAGGCATAGGCTATGTGTTTTGCCACCGAGTTTGCGGCGCGTGTGCGTATTTCGTTCACAATTGCGAGAGCTTCGGCGAAGCGGTCGAGTTCAACAAGCGCTTCGGCACGCATGAGCATCACATCGGTATAGCGGAACACGTAGTCGTTCATGGCGAAAGCCTGCCAGGAGCCGTTGAAAGTTTCGCCTTTGGAACGTTGGGGCACATCCTTGAGCGAAGTGTAGTAGCCGTAGATGTTCGGTGTGCGGCTGTTGTCTTTGGTCATGGTGTATTCCGCTTCGTATTTGTATGGCCATGAAGGCATGCCTACGGTATGGAACAGACGGGGGTCCCATTTCTGGCTCATGGGCACACCCTGCACCGGATATTCGGTAGCGTTGTTGAAGTCGTCGAACATCGGCAGACCGTTGCGTGTCTTGAAGGCGTTCACGAGGTTCTGCGAGGGTTTGTGGAAGTCCCATCCGCAGCTCCACATGCCCCAGCATCCGTTGAGCATGTTGCTCCAGTTGGCGCGTCCGAAGGTGGTGTTGTCTTCGGTGTAACCCGATGTCTGTACGGCGAATACCGACTCTTTCGAGTTCTTGTTTTCAGGCAGGAAAATGTCGCCGAAGTCTTCAAGATAACCGAACTGCGAATTTTGTACATCATCGGTATATTCTACAACCTTGTTCATGTAATCCTTGTTGATGAATTCGGGTCCGGTGGTGCGTTCATATCCGTCGCCCCATGCGAGAGTAAGGTAGCATTTGGCCAGATAGGCGGCTGCGGCAATGCGGCTGGCGCGGCCTCCGCCATCGGAGGGCACGTCTTCAAGATTGTCGTATGCAAACTTGAAATCGGCTATCACTTTGTCGAAGAGTTCTTCGTAGCTGAGGGCATCGTTGCGGGTCTGCTCGAAGCTGTTGTCGGTCACCACCTGTTCGTCGATCCATGGAATTTTCCTGAACACAGTAAGCAGCTTGAAATAGAAGTGACCGCGAAGGAAGCGAACTTCGCCGAGACGCCGTTGCGTGGTGGCGGCACCGAGCACAGACTCGCCGCTCGATTCAAGGGCCAGGATAGCACGGTTGCAGCGCGAGATGGCGCAGTAAAGGCGATACCATAGTTCATCGAATTCGCCGGGAGTCGATGTCATGGTCGACCACATTTCCCAGGGATGGTAGCCGGTGTCGCTTGTGCCGGAGCCGCCTTTGAGGCAGTCGTCGGAGGTGAGGTCGCCGTAGGGCCACAGGTTGAACGGGTAGTTGTACCAGCAGTCGCCGAGCATTGCGTATGCGGCGGTTACCATTTCTTCAGGTTCGCCATACACATAGTCGCCCGATATTACGCCTGTGGGCGGCACATCGATGAAATCGTTGCATGAAACCGCAGTGGCGCAGAGAAGTCCTGCGGCAAGTATATTCGTGATTTTCATTGAAATTCAAGTTAATAAGTTAGAAACCGATTTGCAGGCCGAACGACACAGAAGTCGGAATAGGGTAGCCCCAGTTCGCGTATTCAGGGTCGCTGCAAGTGAGGCTGCTGCTTTT
>JAIDBM010000179.1 GCA_029056365.1 Muribaculaceae bacterium
CGCCAGAAACAGCAGTTCCAGCGCCTGAGCCGGGGAAAGCGTTTCTATATCTCGAAAATACGTGCGAGCGGACCCGACGGAACCACCCGCGACCTTTCGCCGATTGAAGTAATTGTAAATTGATTCCAGCAATGATAAACCTCAAACGTATCACATTCATGGCCGCAGGCCTGATGATGGCTGTTCTTCAGCTTTCGGCGCAGGACAACGGCGGAGTAACCCGCCGCAGCGCTTCAGACCGACGCGGGCAGCAACAGCAGCAGGACGGCTCGCAGGTGACACAGCGCATGCAGCAGTTCTATGAAACCGACGGAGGCTCGATTTCCGATGCCGACCGCGCATGGATGCGTGTGATTTACCGCCAGCTCGATCTGGAAAAGGACAAGAACGCTCCGCTTTATTTTCCCGAGGAGCCCGTCGACGGACAGCTTAACCTCTTCCGTGTGATCATGCAGCTGCTGGCCGACAATAAGGTAAGCGCCTACGAATATCTCGACGGACGGGAAATTTTCTCCGACCAGTACCGTATAAACGTGCGTGACATGCTCGACCGTTTCCATGTATACTATCAGCCCGCCAAGGGCAGCACCGACAAGAACCCCAAGTTCACGATCGAAGAGGCCGATGTGCCGGCCAACGAGGTGCTGTCGTACTATCTGATAGAACGCTGGGAGTACGATACCCGCACCAACCGTGTGCGTCCGTATGTCGAGGCCATATGTCCGGTGCTGCATCGCAGCGGCGACTTCGGCGGCGAGGCTTTGAAATATCCTATGTTCTGGGTGAAATTCAGCGATCTCCGTCCGTGGTTGTCGCAGCAGATGATTTTCCTGAGCGACGACAACAACCTGCCCACATGCTCGATCGACGATTTCTTCAATCTTACCATGTACGATGGCGAGATATACAAGACCCGCAACCTGAAAAACAAGTCCATGGCCCAGCTTTATCCCGATGCCGACGACCGCAAGCGTGCCGCCGACAGCATTCAGGCCCAGATCGACAACTTCGGCGAGAAACTCTGGGTTCCCGACCGCGAGAAGGTAATCGCCATGCGTGAGGCCCGCGAGGCTGCGGCACGCGGCGAGGCTCCGGCTGTGGAAAATCAGGGCGAGGATGCCGACGGCCAGGCGGTTGCACCGGCCGAACCCAAACGCGAGAACGCACGCTCGGCCAAACGCTCGTCGAAGCGTACGGCCAAGGCGAAGAAACCGAAAGAACCTAAAAAGCAGAACAACAGTTCAAGCGCAGCCCGAAGCGTCCGCCGCCGTAAGTAATGGATTCAACACCGAAACTATATCTTTTCCCGGTGCCGCTGAGCGATGTGGCGCCGGAGCAGGTTTTGCCGGGCAGCAACCTTGAGTTGCTCCTCGGCATACGCTATTTTGTGGTGGAGAACCTGCGCTCGGCCCGCCGCTTTCTCAAGGCATGCCACAAGAGCATAGACATAAACTCTCTTGAGTTCACCGAACTGAACGAGCACACTCCGGCCGGCGAGGTCGAGGCTATGCTCGCGCCTATGGCCGATGGGCACAGCATAGGTGTGGTGAGTGAGGCCGGATGTCCTGCGGTGGCCGACCCGGGAGCCGATCTTGTGGCCGCGGCTCAGCGGCGTGGCTACGAGGTGGTGCCGCTTGTAGGGCCGTCGAGCATACTTATGTCGCTGATGGGTTCGGGTTTCAACGGCCAGTGTTTCACATTCAACGGCTACCTGCCTGTAGATGCCCAGGCCCGTGCGCGGCGCCTGAAGGACATGCAGCAGGCGATACGGCGCGACCGCTGCACGCAGATATTCATTGAGACTCCCTACCGGAACAACAAACTAATCGACGAACTCTGCCGGGTGCTTCCGGGCGATATGCTGCTTTGCGTGGCCAGCGACATCACCGGCCCGCGCCAGCGAATCACCACACGCCGTATCGACCAGTGGCGGCGTATTAAACCCGATTACGACAAAATTCCCGCAATTTTCCTGCTCTTTATATGAAACCTCGACGTACAAGCCGACCACTGAACGATATGCCCGGACTGTTCGACTCTATGGATTTCCACATCGCCGCCATCATGCCCGACGATGATGCGGCTGATGTGCGCCGTCGCGAAATTCTGGCCGAGGCCCGTCGGAACGCGATATCGGGGGTTGAGATTGCCGAACGTCCGGCCGACATGCCGCGTTTTGTTTCGTTCGGAAGTGGCAGCAGTGGCAATTGCGCCTATGTAGGCACGCAGAACTGCGGTGTTCTGATTGATGCCGGAGTGGATGCCGCAAAGGTCGAGACTGGTCTCACCGCCAACGGAATTGATCCGCGCGGAGTGGCGGGTATAATCGTTACCCACGACCATGGCGACCATGTGCGCTATGCATATTCGCTTTTGCGGCACCACAGCCACATGAAGCTGTGGGCCACTCCCCGCTGTCTCAACGGCATACTGCGCCGTCACAGTCTGTCGCGCCGTATAAAGGACTACCACGTTCCGGTGTACAAGGAATTTCAGTTTACAGTAGGCGAGCTTGCCATAACTCCCTTCGAGACATCGCACGACGGAACCGACAATGTAGGATACTGCATTGAAATCGGCGGTCATGTGATGGTTGTGGCTACCGACACCGGGGTTATTACTGAACGTGCCGACCACTATATACGCAAGGCCCATCATCTGATGATCGAGGCCAATTACGATGCCGACATGCTGCGGCGCTGTGCCCGTCCGGAGTATCTCAAGGCCCGGATCGCATCGGAGCACGGCCATATGGACAATGCCGAAACGGCCCGCTATCTGGCGTCGGCATGGACACCTCAGCTGCGTAATGTGTTTCTCTGTCATCTGAGCGAGGACACAAACACTCCCGAGTTGGCTTTGGAAGCCGTACGGCAGGCGCTTGAGACCGCCGGAGTCCGGGTCGGAGACGGCAGCGGACGTCTTGGTCAGCGCGATGCCGATGTACAGCTCACCGCCCTCCCGCGATTCGAAACCAGCACCCTCACCTTCTTTTAGCCCCCACTCCGGGGGAAATAGAAAAGCTCCGGAGCCAGCGGCCCGGAGCATATTCGTTACTAACAATTCCGTATAATTATCCGATGCAAAGTTACAAAGGAATTATAATAGCCGAAATACCCTTTTACGGGTATTTTATCGGTCGAGGATGCCGGTGACACGTAAGGTCTGTACCGGATTCAGGGGGTCGGAGGTGATTACGGAAATCTTGGCGTTGAGCAGTTTGCCGGAAATAGCCGCAGGATCGACACTTACCATGATGTCGGTGCTCCTGCCTTTCTTTACTTCGGTTTTTGCCACCTCGGCCTTTATACCCGGGTCGGTGCTGTACACACGCCGTATGTACAGCGTGTTCTGACCCTTGTTTGTGATTCTTACGGAGCCTGAGAGCTCGCCTTCTGCGGCAACCGTGCCGAAATCGAGCGAGCGGCTTTCAAGAGCAGCCACAGGCGCTTTCTTCATCTGTTCGGGCGTAAGGCGGCTGAAATCCTCGTTCACAATGGCGGTTACAGGCAGTTCATACACCGAATCGGGTTCGTTTATAGGCTGGGGAATCACCGTGATGCTGTTCTCCACCAGACCGTAGAGCGGACATTTGCCGCTGCGGAAATAAAGAGTCATGGTGGCCTGCTCGCCCGGCGGAATCACGTCAGGAACCATAGCCACATCGATATAGTCGGCAGGGATGTCAAAGCGCGGACGCAGCGAGTCGGCGGTGGTGTTGTACATGCTCACGCTTGCGGTTTTGAGCTTGCCCTTGTCGACCTGACCGACCAGCACGGCGCCCCGACGAAGCCGGAGCACTCCGAAATCCACCGGATACTGTGTGCCGATCGACGAGGGTTCGCCAATCACCACACCGGTGATAGAGAGCCGTTTTTTAGCTTCGCCGCTAACATCCACCTGCACGTATTTGGTGAAGCGTCCGGGGCGCCCGGCGGGGTCGTATGCCACTGTAACTGCGGCAGTGTCGCCCGGAGCGATGGCTTCGATTGGATATTGAGGCGAAGTGCAGCCGCAGTTGGCCCGTGCGCCTGTAATCGCCACAGGCTCATTGCCATGGTTCACAAAACGGAAAACGCACGAGGCTTTGCCGTCGGATTCGCGGAAGGCCCCGAAATTGTGCTCGGTCTCAAGCCATTCCACTTGTGCCGAAGCCGAGAGGGCGCAGAATGAAAGCAGAGGGTAGATAAGGAGTTTCATAACTTATCGGCACTAAATGCCGTGCTTAAGTGTGGATAAAAAAAAAGGGCAAGTGATCTACACCGGCCGCTCAACCTAATACCCTTGCTTCTTTCGGGACCTGGGGGATTCAAAGGGAGCTTGCCGCGTAGGACTTACCCGAGTGCAAAGTTACGACAAAAAATCGTAACCGCAATATTAGTTAGTAAATTTTAACGCTCCACGCACATGTGTACGGGGCGGTAGTACATTATGGGCAGAGAGCCGTCGAGGGCGCCGAAGGCATTTGATGCGAGCGAACCCATCTCGTCTTCGCCGGGCATGAGCACGATGCGTCCGATCCATTCGATCCATCCGCGGAGCAGGTCCACGAAATATTTGTCGTGAGCTATGCCGCCGGTGAGTATTATGGCATCGATGTTGCCGCGCAGAGCCACCGCACGGGAGCCTACTTCCTTGCCCACGGCATATGCCATGGCCTCGACCACGCTCTTGTAAGGCTCTTCGCCTTCGACGGCGCGAGCTGTGATTTCTCTCATGTCGGTGATGCCGAGGTGGGCGGCCAGACCGCCGCGTCCGTTGAGCAGCTTCTTGATTTCGCGGTGGGTGTACTTGCCGCTGAAGCAGAGGTCGACGAGCTGGTCGGCGGGCACGGTGCCGGCGCGTTCGGGGCTGAAGGGACCGTCGCCGTTGAGGGCGTTGTTGACGTCGATTACTTTTCCATGACGGTGGGCGCCGACGGAAATGCCGCCTCCGAGGTGCACCACAATAAGGTTGAGGTCCTTGTAGGGGACGCCTCTTTCGCGGGCGTATTTGCGGGCCACGGCTTTCTGGTTGAGAGCGTGGAATATGCTGATGCGTTCGATTTCGGGAATGCCGCTGAGGCGTGCTTCGGGCATGAATTCGTCGACTACCTCAGGGTCGGCAATGAAAGCAGGACATCCGATTTCGTTGGCGAACTTGTCGGCTATGAGTGCGCCGAGATTGCATGCGTGCTCCATATGTGCATGGATGAGGTCGTGCTTGAGCACATCATCGATGGCGTAAACGCCGCCGGGAGTGGGCTGCAGCAGACCGCCGCGAGCCATGATGGCATCGAATTCCATGGGAATGCCTGCCTTTTCGAGCATGCGTCTTACGGTGTCCTCGCGGTAGCCGAGCTGCTCGTTTATATGAGAGAATACCGCGATTTCAGCGGGGGAGTGGTGCTCGGTGGCTACCCAGGACTGTACTCCGTCTTCATAGACGGCCACTTTGGTGGAGGTGCTGCCGGGATTGATCACTAATACTTTCATTGGTATGGATTTTGCAAGGTTATGGCATGCGAATGCCGGGAAATGATTATAGCAGACATGCGAATGCCGGGAAATGATTATAGCAGGCAGGCGAGTGCCAGTGAATAGAGTTTGCTGTTGTCGTGGTCGGCGCGCGACGGTATCACCACCGGGGCAGTGGTGCCACGGAGCACACCGGCCATGGGAGCGTCGCAGAAGAACGATACAGTCTTATAGAATGTATTGGCTGCCGTGAGAATAGGGAAGATGAGCACATCGGCCTTTCCGGCGACGGGAGAGTCGATTCCTTTGATTTCGGCGCTGTGGTGGTCGCAGGCGGTCTTCACGT
>JAIDBM010000018.1 GCA_029056365.1 Muribaculaceae bacterium
ACATATACACGAAATACGACACTCTCATTATAACGAATCCCTAATAAGTCCAACTCTCTTGTAAAATAAAAGCCGCTTCTCTCGAAGCGGCTTTTATAACGTCTCTAACACTAAATACCTAAAACCATTTAAAAATCCTTTTTTCTAAACTTTTCTAAAAATCCTAAATAATAACCTTGAATCTTAGACCTAATAATTATTTACATCGCAAAGTTAACATGTCTTGAACACAATTCAACGCCAACTCAAGTCCAATATAAATAAATATAAGCCTTATCAAAATTCATATACTTTTATATCAGTTAATTGTCGTTCTTGGCGTGATAGAAAAATATAAGTCGTTTTTTTATTGAATATCGCCGATTTTCTTGATTTCAGACTCAAAATTCTCACGGTCGACGGCCCGCGACTTGAGCTTGTTCCTGTAGGTGTAGATGGTGTTCAGCGACAAACCGAGAAACTTCGACAACTTGGCACTGTCGTCGATTCCCAGCCTCATGAATGCAAGTATACGACATTCGGGAGTCAGACGCCCGGGCGAAGACAACACGATTCGTTTCTCGGGCAACAGCAATTCATTGACCTTGTCGACAAAGTCGGGATAAATACCGAAAAATGCTTTGTCAAACACTTCATAAAACTGGGTGGCCTGCTCCTGCAATATTTTCCCGGACTCTATCATGTGATAAAGGTCCTGCACCTGACCGGCCTTTATTTTTCTGCCGGCCAGACGGTTGAATTCCTCCATACGTTCTATATACGATGAGCACATCGAAAGCACCTGGCCTATATATGCATCCTTCAGCTGCACATTATCCTTGAGTCGGCGCTGCAGTTCCTCCACCCTTTTTTGCTTTCGCCGCATCATCACCATCATCACAACAATTACAGCGAAAGCACACACAAGCACCGACATAGCAATAAAAATCCACGTCATACGCATGCGGTCGACATCTCTGAACGATTTCGCAATTATCGGCAGACTCCGTGCGTTCTCAAGAGTTCGCAGACGGCTCCCGGCGGCCAATGAACTTTCCAGGGCCAGCATCATATAAGTATACGCCCGCCTGACATCTCCTTCTTCATACAATTTCATCCCGAGGCGTTTCAATGCCGTAAACTCCTGTGTGGCAGCGACAATATCGCCCGATGCGGCCAACGCAAGATGATACATCGCCTCTTCTTCCCGACCTTCCCGGCTATAATAGTCGGCAAGCATGGCATGCGATCTGGCATAAATGTTGTCGGTTGGCTTCACAATCTTAAGCAACTCGTCGAGTTCGGCGACAGCAAGCGGATGCTCTCCATCATAGCTGTAGCGGTACGCCTTATGGAACCGATATTGAGGCGACCCCGGAGATAAATAATTCAACAGACTGTCGTTCAACTCCATTGCCATACCTGCATATTTATACCGGTACACCGGCAATGTATGGTAATCGGTAATATACAGATACATATCCACTCCGTTGGCATAGTATTCCGATATATATGCACTGTCGGCAGCCGAAGGTGTGTTTTCTTCATACAGCCTACACGCCTCTAGCACAAGACCGTTAACCGGCATTATCGAACTCTTCGCCCATGCTATACGCTTATAATCAGTCGATTCGACATCCGGTATGTTTGCCATAGCCCGATCGTAATAATATATTGCCGAATCGATGTTGTATCGCCGGAAACTGTCGGCGATGGATTTATACGCAAAAGCAAGGTCGATGGAATTCGATGAACGCGTTATCTCACGTTCAATACTGTCGATGCAGTGTCGGTGTTTCTCCATGAAATCGCCACGACGGTTTATAAGTCCGTCGAGCGTGTCTATGGCATCATGAAGATTGGCGGCCTGACCCCATGCCGCCACATACATGATTATGGAAATGATGGATACGAAAATTCTCATGGCAGTGTTTTTTCTATTCGCAAAAGTAATAAAAATCCTTGATTCCACAAAATTTACATTTATATTCTTTCATCGTTTATAATCCGCCAACCGCTTATATGCCAACAAAATGGAGTTATATCATATTTGTATTCTTTTAATATGCGCCTAAATCGTCGGCCATTATATTGAATCTGTGACTAAATTTGCACCGTAAAACAGAAAAACAGGCCTCGTGCACCGAGGCATCATGATACTATAGAAAAGGTAGATTAGATTATTTGAGAATTGTTATATTAGGTTTGTTTCGATTTACACAACAAAAAAAGCCACTTCGCGATGAAGTGGCTTTTTGGTTTTTCAAAAATGGTCTCTAATCCGGCAG
>JAIDBM010000180.1 GCA_029056365.1 Muribaculaceae bacterium
TGGCTCATTAGCTCAACTGAATAGAGCATCTGACTACGGATCAGAAGGTTACAGGTTTGAATCCTGTATGAGTCACAGAAAGCACTCTCAGTGATGAGCGTGCTTTTTTTATTATTGTCGAATCTCGGATTATTGATATATGAATGATATAAAAAGAATTCAGGAAGGATTGCCCATGACACGCCGCCAGAAGTTCATGCTTGCGGCGCGGCTCGCCATGCCCGCCATTCTGGCTCAGCTGTCGAGCATAATGATGCAGTATATCGATGCTTCGATGGTGGGGCGGCTCGGCACTGGCCCGTCGGCGTCGGTCGGACTGATGTCAAGCAGCCTGTGGCTGTTCTGGGGAATATGTTCGATGGCCACTATGGGTTTCAGCGTGCAGGTGGCCCATTGTCTTGGGGCCAGGGAGCACGAAAAGGCCAGGTCGGTGTTGCGCCAGGGATTCACATCGGTGGGAATTTTCAGTGTTCTTATGGCATTGCTTGGAGTGGCGATAGCGCCGTCGTTGCCGCATTGGCTTGGCGGCGATGAGTCGGTGGCCGCCGATGCCACCTTGTACTTTACTGTGTTTGTGGCTGCGTTGCCTATGCTTACACTCAATTATATATGCGGGGGCATGCTCAGATGCGCAGGGCAGATGAAAGTGCCGAGCCTGCTGAATGTGCTGATGTGTCTGCTGGATATAGTGTTCAATTTTTTCCTTATATTCCCTACGCGCGAACTGATTCTGTTCGGTTCGCCGGTTGTTGTGCCCGGAGCCGGACTCGGAGTGCTTGGAGCCGCGCTCGGCACTGTATTTGCCGAAGTAGTGGTGGCTGTGCTGATGTGTTATTATCTGTGCTGGCGTCAGGACGGACTGAACATAGCGCGTTATGCACGCGGATCATTCCGCCCGACTATGGCGGTACTGTCAAAGGCCCTGAGGATAGCGTTGCCCATGACTCTCGAACATGCCATATTCTGTGGCGCACAGATAATGATTACAATAATAGTGGCTCCGTTAGGGGCTGTGGCTATTGCCGCGAACGCTTTCGCCGTTACTGCGGAGAGTCTGTGCTATATGCCGGGGTTCGGAATAGGCGATGCCGCCACCACGCTTACGGGGCAGAGTTTCGGAGCACGGCGTTTTGATCTTGTGAAGAGTTTCACGCACATATCTGTGGGCATGGGCATGGCTGTGATGACTTTCATGGCTGTGATATTGTATGTATGCGCCCCGTTGATGATGGAACTTATGACACCGGTAAGAGAGATTGCCTCTCTCGGCACTGAGGTTCTCCGCATACAGGCGTGGGCGGAGCCTATGTATGCCGCATCGATAGTGACATACGGCGCGTTTGTGGGCGTAGGCGATACATTATGGCCTGCGGTGATGAATTTCGGCAGCATATGGCTCGTGCGTATACCGGTGGCGGCGATTCTCGCGCCTGCTGTCGGTCTGGCAGGGGTATGGATTGCCATGGCTGTGGAGCTTACGTTCCGCGGTATGATTTTTTTATGGCGCCTGTGGAGCGGAGCGTGGCTCAGGAACCGGTCGGCAGCCTGACCGGCAGATGCCGTGACGCGAATTACTCAACCTGGAACTGCGGAGGCAGTGATGCCTCCACTACGGTTATTTCGGCAGGAAGCGGGCCAGGCCGTAGATATACCGGCGGAATCCGGGCCGGTATGCAAGAACATGGTCGAACCATTTCATGTGCGGAGAAATGGCTTTCACCGCCAGGCCTACATAAACCATGGCGAAAAGTGTGCCCAGGCCTACCACATGCCATAACCATTGTGCGAAGAATATGTATCCGAGCACTATGGCTATGGCCACAAGCGAGATGTCGACAATTATCTTTGCCTTTGCAAACTGAAGTTTTGATACCCGTGTGAGAGCCACCGGAAATCCTTCGCCCGGCATTGTTATCGAGCCGCAGCGCACCTCCATGGTTATGCCTGCTGCGAGTATCGTGCAGCCTGCGAACTGGGCAAAAAGCTGCATGGGCAGCGTAGAGCATTCGAGTGCCGATGTTATTGCCATGTTCACATCGAGAAGGAAGCCGAAGAAGAAGCCTATCACAAGCTGAAAAAGCTGTACGGCCTCGAAACGGCGACCGAGCACGAGCATCTGGGCGCCCACAAGCACGAAATTCATTATATAGGTATATTCGCCTATCGTGAATCCCGGGGCCTGACCGGAATTTCCGGCCAGACTCATTACAAAGGGTATTGTGGAAATCACGCTGCTGCCCAAAGCCGAGCGGACACACAGGGCTACACCCAGAGTCATGATGAACAGCGAAATGAGCAGCCAGATATGCTGCCATACAAATGAAATGGCCTTGTCTTTGAATAAGGAGCCTGAACGATTGGTTGCAGTATAATTATTCATACTGCAAAGTTACAAAATTCGGCGCACAGGTGCAAACGGGGTTCAGTTCAGGTCGTCGAGATTGAAATACTTCATTGCCGCCGCAGTGAGACACTCCGACAGTTCGGCAGGGTAGAAGCTGATGCTTATAAGGCCCTGGGCGTATGAGGCCACTTCATATGGCTGGTATACAAACACAATCTCGCCTTCGGGGTTGATATAGAAGTTGTTGTTTTCGGGCAGGTCGTCGATTTGAGTCGGACCAAGAACATCGGTCATTTCTTCGGCTCGCCGGGCGATGATTGCAGTAAGGTCGCTCCGCTTCGCGGGGTCGAACATGAATTTGTCGTCAAGTATCCGGCCGGAGTCGAGGTCGTAGTTCAGATAGTTCCGGGTGGTTATTCCGTGGGCGGCTCCCGGATTATACGATGATATCGCGACTTCGTATACCAGCAGCGCCGGATTGTAGTTTACCACCGAACCCGACACGTAGGCGAAGCCGTCGGCCTGACTTATGTCTACGGGAGCAACTTCGTGTATCGGATATGAGAACTGGCCGGCATCCTTGCTGATGAATCCGCTTATAATCTTGTCGATGTCGGTTCCGGTGGTGTCGAAGGCCATACGTATTATGCTGTCGCGCAGGGCCGACAGATTTTGTCCCGGAAGTTCTTCAGGCATTATAAGCGATATTGAGTCGGTGTATGTTATGTCGGTGTCGCGGAAGTAGTCGCCGGCCGATCCTTTGAGTTCGTTGCTTTTCTGGAACCTGATCGCACCGAAACGAAGCGATTCGGTCTGCCGGACAGTATTCACTGATTTATCGTCACCGTTATCCCGACTGTTGCAGGATATGAAAGCGGTGCCTGCCAGTATGGCAGCTGAGAGAAGGATGGAATTTTTCATTACAGATAATTTGTGGATGCAAATTTAACATGTAGTATCGAACTATGCAAAAAAAAATGAGCCGGACGCCACTGCTTAATATATAACGGCATGGCAATGGAAAATGTTAGTATGAATATACTCCACTACCGACCGGGGCAATTATGAACTAAAAAAAACGATAAAAAATATTAAGGAATAATTTCCATAATTACAAAATATATTTCTACATTTGCAAAATCAATCCTGTACGGAGCAGATATTGATATCTTACTACCCAACACTAATTCATTAAACACAATGGAAC
>JAIDBM010000181.1 GCA_029056365.1 Muribaculaceae bacterium
AGCGACGCATAGTCCGAGGCACCGAGTGAAGGTAGAATTTTGCCCACTTTTGAGAAAGTCACATAGCCGTTGTAGGTGACCTGTGCACGTTCGTTCCTGCCCTCCTTGGTCGTTACGATAATGACACCGTTTGCGCCTCGGGAGCCATATATCGAAAGTGCGGCGGCATCTTTAAGCACTTCCATGGATTCAATCTGGTTAGGATTGAGACTGCCGAGGCTGGCATCCTGCACTCCATCGATGATTACAAGCGGGTCGTTGCCGTAAGTCAATGAGTTTGAGCCACGGATGCGTATGGATGTCGAACCGGAAGGGTCGCCGCTTGTGTTCTGCACCACTACCCCGGCCACACGCCCCTGAAGGGCTTCGGCGGCGCTTGCCACCGGAGCTACCTGCAGTTCGGATGCCTTTACAGATGATACCGATCCGGTTATATCACTTTTGCGCTGGGTGCCGTAGCCCACTACCACCACTTCGTCAAGCAGCGATTTCTCTTCATCAAGAATAATGTCCACATGGGTGCGGTTCCCGACATTCACCGTGCGGCTTTCGTAACCCACCGATGAGACGACAAGGTCTTTGCCGGCAGGCAGATCCAGCGTAAAATTTCCGTCAAGGTCAGTCGCCACTCCGTCTTTGGTGCCGGCGATCATCACCGATGCCCCTATCACGGCATCGCCGTTTTCGTCCGAAACAGTGCCGCTGACTTTGCGGCGTCCTGTCGTATTCGAGTCCGTTTTTTTGTCGGCATGCCGCGACGGATTGAGAAATACGGTTTTTCCTTTTACAGTAAATTCCACGTCATGGCTGCCGAAGAGTTCCTTAAGAACGTCCTTAAGCTCTTTGTCATCGGCATTGACGCTGACCTGTCGTCCGGAGTCGATTACCTGGTCGGAATAGTTGAAATTATACCCTGTCCGGGCAGTGATTTCAGACAGCACTTTTTCAAGAGGTGCTGTAATGTGCAGGGTCACTTTCTGAGCCGGGACCGTGAAAGCCGTCAGCAAAGTGATACAACACAGCAAAATAATCCTAATGGTTTTCATGGAGTATAATGTAATAATGATTGTTTTCTGTTTTTTTCAGGTTAGCACTCTTATGTGAAAAAAGAGATACTGATGCCGGAAAAGAAAGTCAGGGATGCGAGTAGACTTCTATCTGCTTGCCGTTATGACGGAATTCGACATAAGAAATCAGCTCGATATCTTGAAGAAGAGAGTCCAGCGGCACATAAGCCGATGTGAATGTGAACGTATGTTCAAGCACGTTGGCATCTCGAACCAGAAATTCCACATCGTAGATGCGGTTGATGGTGTTGAGGACTTCGCTCATGGGGGTTTTGTCGAATGCTATGATATTGTCTTTCCACAGCGATGACCGTGATGCGGATGAGCTGCTGTTGCATATGGTTCCTTTTTGGGAGTTATGGTTGTAGATCACTTTCTGCGAAGGCTTGAGAGTGAATGACTTTCCATCACAGTCAAAGTCCAGGCTGCCATCGTCGAGAGTCACTACAGTAAGACTGTCGGCTTCATAGCTGCGGGCGTTGAACGCAGTGCCGGTGACGTTGATACGGGCTTGTTCCATAACCACGGTGAATGGCCGCGCGGGGTCGGCCTTCACATAAAAGTATGCCTCTCCACTAAGTTGTACTGTGCGTGTGCCGGAGCCGAATTCCCGTGGATAACGCAGTGTGGAACCGGCATTGATTACCGCGTGCGTGCCATCCTGAAATGCCAGATGCAGCGGACGTTCGCCTTTGGCTACGGCAATCTCGCAGAAGTCTTCAGAAGGTTCGGTGCGGTTGCCCGGGTCGCGGCTGCATAACCAGCCACAGACAAACATGGCCGCCAGTGCGGCTGCATAACCGGCACGGAGAAACCACCGCTTGCGCCATATTTTTCTCATGATACGGGCAAGAACGAGGTCTCGCTCACTACGACCGATAGAACTTGTATCCTCAGTTTCAAGCCGGTTGAGCACAATGTCCATCTGTTGCGACAGCGATTTGCGGCAATCCTCATTGTCAAGGAGATTTACTATCGCTTCATACTCCTGATTGTCAAGATTGTCGTCAAGCAGTTTGTGCAGTTTATTATCATCTGTATCATTCATATTCTTATAAATTTAAGAGTATGGCGACCATAATGGAGAAAAGTTTTCCGAGGTTTTCCCGCATGGCTCTGATACTCTGTGCGTAATAAGTCCGGACAGTATTTTCCGGGATTCCGAGTT
>JAIDBM010000182.1 GCA_029056365.1 Muribaculaceae bacterium
TTTTTTTTACGGCGACCGCGGCCATCGACTTATCCACTCTCCTAGTCTTCTTTATTGTATTATTTGATTCCGCTCACACTCCCATGCATGCGTCGGCGGGGGCGAGGGCGACGACGTTACTTTCCCCTGCTAACACGACTTTCACACATGCTCTAATCGTGTGTAACGTCGGCGACCTCGCCGACGACTGAACCATCAAGGTATCTTTCTTGATTGAATAAAACCCTGGATCTCCACACTCCATGCATGCGTCGGCGGGGGCGCCGACGTTACTTCCGGCACCGACATATCCGCATAGCGCCGGCTTAGCATTCTGTGCGCATTACCAATCCTGGTCATCGTCGGCGAGGGCGCCGACGTTACTTTAGAACATCGGCATTGTGACGAATATAGTAGGCTGTACGCTCGTATTCACTTACACTTCTGATTAAATGATCGAAATACTCACGATGCCACAATGCTCCCTTACGGCCTAAGGCCGTATTGATTTTACGGGATGAAATGCTTTTTATCGATTGCATAATCAAATCGACATCCTCAAACGGAGCTATAATCATGTGTATATGATTAGGCATCACTATATAATCGTACAAGTCATATTTTATCCCATCAATAAATTTTAGTGTATCCGCCACTATATCTATTGCTCTCTCGTCTGCTAACTCACAAGCGCCATATCCGGAGTCAAGCCATCGTTCGTATTTATCACTGATAATGGCCTTATATGCCATGTCGATATCCCGAGTCCAAGGTTCTGGATATCGCGAGCAGAATTCGTTGCGAATAGCATTTAGTTCCGCCAGTTTGTTTTGAGGCAACGAATCCGCCAAACGGGTTGTGATGTGCGTGAGCGTTCCTAACTGCTGCCAATGAGGCATGCTTCTTCCACGGCGGATTTGCACCGGACGTTTAGAATCAAAGCAAGATGTCTGTGTTACAATCTTACCCTTACCTCGACCGTAGAGTCTGGATATATTCCTCATATCTACAGTGTTTTATATTGTTTGTATATTCTACGTCGGCTTAGCAATCTGTGCGCACAACCAATCCTGGTCATCGTCGGCGAGGGCGCCGACGTTACTTTCCCCTGCTAACCCGACTTTCACACATGCTCTGATCGTGTGTAACGTCGGCGACCCCGCCGACGACTGAACCCTCGAAGTATCATTCTTTATTGAATGCAACCTTGGCTCTCCACACCCATGCATGCGTCGGCGGGGGCGCCGACGTTACTGCCGACAGAATGTCAGGGGCTGGCCCGGCACATCGGGGGCGGAGCCGTTTATCCATGTACGGCGGACGCGCCAGCCGAGATGTTCACCGGCCATAGGAGTCCAGCCGCACAGGCTCAACACATCGCTGTCGTGCGGCTGCCAGTCGCAGCGTTCCACCAATACCAGGTCGGCGTAGTTGCCCTCTGCTATGACGCCACGGCCACAGATGCCGAACAATTCGGCCGGAGCCTGCGCCACCTTGCGGGCCACAAACACAGGGTCGTTGTATATGGTGAGCATCGCAGGCATCGAGAACTGCACCATTGGCGAACCACTCGCCGCATGAAGCAGATCCCCGGCCTTGTCGGCAAGCAGATGCGGCGCATGGTCGGTGGCCACGATGTCGAGCCGACCGTCAGCAAGGGCCGACCGCAGACACTCACGATGCTCCGGACCTTTTACCGCCGGATTCATCTTTATTCTCGCCCCATGCGCGTCATAATCAGCTGAACACCACCACAGATGATGAGGCGATACCTCGGCCGTGATACGTTTTCCCGACACCGGCCCGGCATCAAGCATCGAACACTCATCGACCGTGGAGATGTGTGCCAGATGCAAACGCGAACCATAGCGGGCGGCAAGCTCCATTGCCCGTTCGCTGGCCCTTACACAGGCCTCGGCCGAACGAAGCTCGGCATGAAGCCTTACGGGCAGTTCCGCGCCATAGCATGCTTTCAGACGCTGCAGGTTGGCGGCAATAACCGTATCGTCCTCGGCATGAACCACTATCGGCGCATCTATTTCGGCAAATACGGCCTCGACCGCACCCTTGCCCTGCACGGCCATGTTGCCTGTGCTCTGGCCCATGAACAACTTCACGCCGGGTACCCGGTCGAAAGGCAGTGCACGAAGTATATCGAGATTCCGTCCGTCCGCACCCACGAAAAAAGCGTAGTTTCCCACGGCCGAAGCAGCCGCTATACGGTTCTTTTCCTCCCAGGCCTCCAGTGTTGTCGTAGGCGGGATGGTATTTGGCATATCTATCCACGAAGTCACTCCGCCTGCAGCTGCGGCCCGGCTCTCCGAGGCCATTGTGGCCTTGTGGGTCAGGCCAGGTTCGCGGAAGTGCACATGGCAGTCTATGGCGCCGGGCATAAGCGTGGCGCCGCCGGCATCAACAACTTCAGAGGCCGCGTCCAGAAGAGGCGCCGGAGCCTCGCCCCGGCCAGTGGCGCATATCAGCAGGCCATCGACAGCCACATATCCCAAAAGTGGCGTTTCCTCACCGGGAAACACCACTTCAGCATTATGAATTACGATCATATTTCTTAGAGCCGGTTCAACAATAAATGTTAACGTCAGGGTTGCATATTTTTTCGCAGATTGTGCGCTGCAGAATCAGGAGTGTACTTGATGTACACGACTGATTCAAAGCGTGCAAGATGCAAAAAAGATGCAATCAAAAGGTAACTTTTCTCTCTGGACTTTGCATTTCCTGTCGAACTGATTTTTTAATTTGATTAATACTTTTATTTC
>JAIDBM010000183.1 GCA_029056365.1 Muribaculaceae bacterium
TGCCTGATGAGTCGATGGTGCGGAAGCGCCAATACCAGCGGCCTGTGTCGAGTGCGTCATGATGGTTGTAGAAGCACCAGGAAACAGGTTCGCTCAGAGTGGTGTTGTTTTCGGCAAACGACGGGTCGGCGGACAATGCGAACTGTATATATCCGTCGCCGGCCATTCCTTCCGGTACGATAAGTGGCGCGGGGTTGATTATAATCTCATTGCATGCACGCGGATAAGGCACAGTGCGCATTTTCTGATGGTATTCATCCTGACTGTGCGGCACCGGTAATTCTTCGGGTTCCGGTAGGGTTGTGTCGGGTATTGCTGTATCATCGGAACAGGCCGGAAACATACAGCATACAACAGCGAGAGCAAAGAGATATTTCATGGTTGAGACGGGATTGGAAGGGCCGGGGCGGGGTATCCGCCCCGGCTCGATTGCATAATTGCTTTATAGATACTATTCGAATATTGTGAACATCGGGCGTATTACAGCCGACTGCGATGCACGTGAGTTCACGGCTATTCCTGCGGCCTGCCAGTTGTAGCTGTCGCCGCTCACATTAAGTCTGATGGCCGACGGGTTGCCCTGGTCGTTGACCGATGCCGACAGAACGTTCACAGTGGCTATAGGGTCGCGGTCGAAGAGATTCGCGGCCGGGAACAGCGATATGAAGGATTCGGAACCGGTGGCCTGGTCGCCGGTGTGCGAAGGCATTACCATGGAGAGCCAATATTTGAGCTGTCCTAAGGAAGGTACATACCAGTCGGTTACGTTGTCGCCTGAGTTATGGTTGGCATTTTTCCATGCCGACCACTGCAGGCCGATTGGCGTGCCTGCCACAGCCTGATTGTCCATGAGGTCGAGTGCGAGGCCGTTTGTGGCTGTCGCCGGTGCAAGCGAGGTTATGAGATCTTCGCCGAACGAAGCGCGGGTGCCGCAGTTGTCGAGAGCGACGGCATAACCCTTTATAGTCTTTCCGGCGAATTCGGCGGGATAGGCGCTTATATCATCGCCGTCGATGGCTCCGAGGGCAAATACCACGGCTACTGCGTTGTCGATGCCGGCGACAGCTTTGCCGCTTGCGTCGATGTAGCTGCCTACCTTCATTTCAACCGGTTTGTCGGGGTCGTTGGTCCAGTCGCTGTCGATGCCTATGTTCACATCAATGTCCTGAACGGGCGCGTCGCCGAGTTCTCCTGTCACGTTCACCAGATAGTTGGGGTCGGTGGGAATCTTTCCGGGCGCGATGGTGAGATTGAAGTTCCGAGAACCGGTTACATCAATAGATATTTCCTCGTCGAGAACCGAACTGTTCTGTGCTCCGAATATGTAGTTTACAAACCAGGGAGTGGCTTCAGGGTCGAATGAATCGTTGGTGTAGCATACCGGCTCCTTCGACGAGGTGTTGCCGCTGAGCACGCTGTAGCCTGCGGGGGCGTTGTATTTGACTTCGAGTTTGTCGCAGCCCTTTGCGTTTTCGGGATTCACCGGAGCAAAGCTTATTTTCGCGAACGGACGTGTAAGTGTTACACTTGCGTTGTTCGACAGCGAGCTTATTTTTCCGGCAAATGCATCGCAGGCCTGGATGAGTCCGGCGTCCGACAGGTCGAACGATGTGGTGGCGTACGATACGTCGGTAAGGTCGTCGGTGTTATATATTTTGCTTGCGTTGTTGTCGGTAGGCTGATAACCGGCCCAGAAAAGAGCCTGCACGGCACCGGCTTCCTGTTCGGCACCGGTGATGACGAATTGAGCGTTTCCGCCGGCGGCATCCATTACTTTCTGCTCGCCTACAGTGGCTCCGGTTTCATCGATGAGCTGCATGATGCATTTGAGTTCATAGCCGTCGATGGTTGCAATGCCTGCACGCGAGAGGGTTTCGGAAGTCTGGACGCTTACGGTAATGTCGCCGCCTTTGGCGGGCGAGTCGACGATGGCATCGTTGCCGCAGCCGGTCAGAGCTGCCGCTCCGGTGGCCAGCAAGGCTGAATAAAGATACTTTTTCATGATTGTGTTGTTTATGGTTTGATTATAATTTTCCTAAATCAATGTCGATCGAACCGTCGAAGTCCGGGTCGATGCTCATGCCTCCGTCGGTGGTGGCAGTGAGGAAGCGGCCGCGCACTATGCTGTTGTAACCGGCTTTTACCGGAACATTTATCGAGCAGTTCGACAGCAGCTGGTTGTTTTCGTTCACTATTTCTATTTCCAGAGGAATTTCTACGTTTTCGTTACGGCTCATCACATAGTCGAATGCAATCTGCACGGAGCTGTTGTCCGCTGATTTCATGTCGCCGAGGTTTACGTTGTACGACAGATAGTTCAGCATGTTTTTCGGAGTCTGCTCCAGCACATTGAATCCGGTGGGAATATATGACGAGTACCTGATGCGGGCCGTGAATGTTTTTCCGCTTATTGTTCCGGCGTTCAGTTTGTTGCGGAAGGCGTTCAGGTCGGTGCTTATCAGAGTGTACCGTCCGACAGGGCGCCGGAGTTCGACATCGATGTCGACCTTTGCCTGCCACTTGTCGGCATAGGGTCTCAGGTCGAGCGGCGCACAGGCATCAAAGGCATCTTTGTATATGTTGTTGCCGTTGTATTTTCCCGTTGGATACACCGGCGTGAGTGATTCGCAGTTGTAGAACCATCCGGTGTCGCGGTTGTTGTCGTTTACGTAGTCGCTCCATACCAGCAGCCGGTAGTTGCGGGCGTTCAGCCGCAGGTCGACAGGCAGAGTTACCGATGTGGCATCATTGTCGACGTCCAGAAAATACTCCTTGTGTTCATGAACCCGCTGGTCGTCGCCCATAACTTCTATGACGAAGCGGTGATAGTACCTGAGTCCGTCGGCACGCGACAAAGGTGTTTCCGCGCCGTTTTCAAGTTCAGGCAGTGGAAGGCTGACATTTACGGTTGCCGCGACTATTGTTTCGGTAGGGTCGGTACCGAAGCCGTCGGGCTTCTGGTGCAGCTCGCACGATGTTATGCCTGATGCCAGCACAAGTGCGGCAGATGCCGTATATATAAATTTTTTCATGATAAGTGCCGGTTATTTTGCGAGGTTGTATACTAAGGATACTCCAACTCGGGTAGGGCCGAAATAGTTGCGTTGGCGTGTGTCGATCAGGGCGCCGTTGTCGATGTTGTAGTAGGTGTTGTACCGTGTGTTGACATATCCGGCGCCAATGGCGAACTCCATCGACCAGCCGCGGCCCAGCCCCAGAGTGTAGCTGTAGTTCACACTTGCACCGAGCATGGGGCGTCCGCAGTCCTGATAACGGCGTTGGTCGTGCCGCATGTTGTACCAGGCTATGCCCATGTCGAGTCCTACCGCATGTCCGGTGCCCGGTTGGCTGAAGTGATATTTCACGCCGGGCTGAATTGCGGCCGTGCGAAGTCCGGATGTGCTTTTCCAGTCCCAGAGGCTCCAGTACACAGGCAGCTCGGCTGAAAAATGTCGGGCGAACTGCATTTCGAACGATGCGTTCATAACGGCGAAGATGTCGTATGCCAGATTCGTTTTTACTGCCATGTATGGTCTCTCTGTATGG
>JAIDBM010000184.1 GCA_029056365.1 Muribaculaceae bacterium
CCGTACTCCTCAGTCACAGTGCAAAGGCACTGCTCCATCGTCGTCCGAAAAAAATCACTCAAAGACTGACCGCCCTGGCGTTAACATTTATTGTCGAACCGGCTCTAAATTTTATTTCAAACACAAAAACTCCCAGATATTATGGCAGTAACAATGGCAGAAATCACCAAGCTGCGCCACCTCACCAGCGCCGGCTTGATGGACTGCAAAAAAGCTCTCGCCGAAACAGACGGCGACATCGAAAAGGCCGTAGAGATTCTCCGCAAGAAGGGTCAGGCAGTTGCCGCCAAGCGCGAAGACCGTCAGGCAGCTGAAGGCTGCGTGCTGGCCAAGAACGAAGGCAACTTCGCTGCAATCGTGGCTCTGAACTGCGAAACCGACTTCGTTGCCAAGAACGCAGGTTTCGTTGAACTCACCCAGAAGATTCTCGATGCCGCTGTGGCAAACAAAGTTAAATCGCTCGATGAACTCAAGGCACTGCAGATTGGCGGTCTTACTATCGCCGACCTCGTGGTAGAAGAAAGCGGCAAGACAGGAGAAAAGACCGAAATCAGCGCTTACGAATGGCTCGAGGCTCCCAGCACCACATCGTACAACCACCTTGGCAACAAACTGTCGACAATCGTAGGTTTCAACCTCGAAGGCGTTGACTTCCAGGTTGGCCGTGATGTGGCCATGCAGGTTGCCTCCATGAACCCTGTAGCTGTAGACCAGGCCAGCGTACCCGCCGACGTGGTTGAAAGCGAAAAGGCAGTGGCCATAGAGAAAACAAAGCAGGAGCAGGTTAAGAAGGCTGTTGAGAACGCTCTCAAGAAAGCCGGAATCAACCCCAACCTCGTCGACAGCGAAGATCATATCGAATCGAACATCACCAAGGGTTGGCTTACAGCAGAAGAAGCCGACAAGGCTCGTGTTATCATCAAGGAAACTGCCGAAGCCAAGGCCGCTAACCTGCCCGAACAGATGATCGAGAACATCACCAAGGGCCGTCTGCAGAAATTCTATAAAGAATCCTGCCTGATGGAACAGGAGTTCATCAAAGACGGTGGTCTTACTATCAGCCAGTATCTCGAACAGGCTCAGAAGGGCTTGGTTGCGATTGCGTTCAAACGTGTGAACCTCAACCAGGACTAATTTTCCGGGTTTAAACCATAAGGGCCGCATCCGAATTTCGGATGCGGCTTTTTTTGTTTCAAAATTTCCATGAAATAGCGCTATATAATGGATTTATTTTACTACCTTTGCGCAGAACCAATCAAAACGGTGTTGCAAAATGTAATTTAACATCTTAAAATAAACCAGAAATGAAAAAACGCGTGTTTGTTGTATCAATGTTGTGCGCTTTGGCTGCCGGAGCTATGGCCTGGAGCGGAACGCCTGTTGAAAACCTGCTTGTGTCGGGCCCTGAGGCCGTAGGGCAGGACTTGCCCCTGGCTGTGCCGGGCCCCGATGGATCTACTTACGTGTGCTGGCTTTCGTGGGAAGACGAAAGCGCTTCGTTGAAAATGCAGCTGCTCGATAAGAACGGAGAACCCGAACTCGATGAGGGCGGGGTGTATGTGTCGCAATATCTCACCCCTACCTGGTCGAGCGGATACGACATCGCCTCCGATGCCGATGGCAACTTGTTTGTAGCCTATTCCGACAAACGCAACGGAGTATGGCAGACATACGTCTATAAACTAAACAGTAACGGAGAAAAACAATGGGGCGACGGCGTGGCTGTGGCCGATCTTGCCAATGAGTCATGTCTGAATCCCAGACTGATGCTGACTGATGTGGGCAACGTAGTGGTTGCATATCAGTCGCTTGTGGGTGTACGCAACACCATAAAGGTTGCGAAACTTCTGTCTGACGGCTCCAAGGCATGGGGCGGCGTGATTGAACTCACCGGAACCAACGGACTGTATTCGCTTGCAGATGCCGGTGGCGATTCGTTTTATGTGGCATATCTGCTTGGCGATGCAGGCAAGATGGCCGTTATGCGCTATACCGCCAATGGCGAGGCGGCTTGGGAAGATGCCGTTATTGTAGATGAGACCGCCGTGGTGAGCGCCGAGCCGATGGCCTGTCCGAACGGCAAAGGTGGTGTGTTGCTTGGCTGGCGCCACTCGCTGGGCGGCAGCAGAACATCGGATGCAGTACAGGTGATAGACCGCGATGGCAAGCCGCTGTGGGACGAAATACTCAACTATCCCATACGCCTGTCGCTTGCGGCATCGCGTCAGGGCGACATATATGTGTCGTATATCTATGACAGCGCCTCCACCGGTATAAACCTTACGGTGAGCAAATACGGTGCAAACGGCAAGCTGTTGTGGGACGGTCCGCTGCTGCTCGACGGACAGTCGTATCAGGTGAGCATATATGGAAGCCGTGTTACCGACAACGGCGAGTTTGCCGTTGTGTACCGTAATGCATCGAACTACAACGAGGCAACAATCGAGTACAGTTATTTCGATGCCGCAGGCGAGATTGTCGACACTCAGGTTGAGGTGAGTGTGATGGACGGCGACAAAGGCCGCGGCGCGCTCAGCTATGGCGGAGGGCGCCAGATGGTATTGGTATGGGGCGATAATGGCATGGCAAATGGAAAAGGCAGTGTGTATGCCCAGAATATACTTTTGCCCGAGTCGGCTTCGGTGGGTGTGATGGAATGCGGCGGCACACAACTGCAGGCTGTTTACACCGGAAGTTCGTTGAAGGTGAATGTCAGCGGTAAGGCCGACATCTACGACTGTGCCGGACGTCTGCTGTTCAGCGCAATGGCTACCGACGGCTCTGTCGACGCACCCGGACTCATGCCGGGCTTATATGTAATAAAGATAAACGGCCAATCGGCAAAATTCACAGTGCTATGAAAATACGTCAGCTTTTGTGCGGCATGATGCTTCTGTCGGGAGCATTCACAGCCACAGGACAATACTTCGGCACTCCGCTGTTTGTGGAAGGCTTCGATGGCGATGAGTTTCCAACGGAATGGACTCAGCGGAATACCGTTGATGCCACACTGTGGACTGCGGGAAGTCCCGGCAGTCCCGACTTTACGCCTATCGACCCGTCGAGTGTGCGTTCGGCCAGAATAGCCGTAAACAGCAAAGCCACAGTGCTCACACTCACATCGCCGGTAATCGATGCCACAGGCCGGAGCAGTCTGCAGGCCGGATTCTACGGTCATGAACTCAGCTACGCGTTCCGTGGCGGCGTCGACTTCCGTTTCCGCGTCAGCAACGATGGCGGCAGTACATGGACCGACCTTTTCTCGTCGGCCGACGGTTCGTCGTACACAGGCACACCGGTCGGAAAATGGAATCTGTACAAGTATGAGCTTCCCGCCGGGTTCAACGACAAGGAACTTATGCTGCAGTTTTATATCGATGCCACCGCAGCCTATATTCAGCCGCAGGGCCTGGCCGGATATATCGACGGTGTTTTTCTTTCGCTGCTGCCTGAGGTCGACCCGGAGCTGACCGACATCAACTATTCTACCAACGACCTTCGCCCGACCGAGGGAATATTCACCGCCTCTGAGCCGTTGGAACTCACCGTGCGGAATTCCGGCACGCGCGAGCTGGCCGAGGCCGAATTCTGGTATCGGATCGATGGAGGCAACGAGCACAGCGAACTGTGTGTGTTTCCCGAACCGATAGCGCCGGGCGAAAGTTATACTTTCAGCTTTACCGGCGGAGCCGATCTCAGTGCCATAGGTCATGTGCAGAAGATAGTGGCCGGAGTCCGCGCCGAAGGCGATATTATCGACAGCAACAACCAGATTACGGCCTATGTCGAGAATCAGGTTGTGGCCGTGCCCTATATTCCTTTCATTCATGAGGAAGACGGCATTACTACAACATCGACCGATGGCTGGAGAACCTTCGAGAACAACAGCGAGTGGGGCTGGGACTGGGAAGACTGGAACAGCTTCTACTGGTATGTCGAGGCCGAATATAACGATGACCCCAACGATGCCTTCCTTGTGTCGAGGCCCATTGCCATGCAGGCAGGGAACGCCTATCGTATCGAATTTTCGGCCGTGACCGAAGACGAACTCGACGGACTCAACAAAATGAAGGTGTATGTAAGCACCGATGCCGACATGGAAAGCGACCTCCATGAAGTATGGAGCAACGACAATATCACCGATGTGAACGCTGTTGAGCAGTCGGCTGTGTTCACTGCGCCTGAAAGCGGAATCTACTATGTGGGCTTCCATTCGCTCAGCGAACCCGGAGCCGGGGTGATGCGGCTTGAAAACATTGCATTCTACCGCAATGTCGATGTAGATGTGGCGCTGGTGGCGGTGAAATCGCCCGTAGCATCGGCATACAGCTACAGCGATGCCGAGCCGGTGAAAGTGGTGGTGGCCAACTATGGTTCCAGACCAGTAGCGGCCGGAAGCGCCACGGTGTATCTCGATGTCGATGGCGAGACAGTTCTGTCCGAGCCGTTGGGAACCGGATTAGCGCCGAACAGCAAGACAGAATTCACATTCTCAGGCACTGTCGACCTGAGCGACCTCGGCACAGCGCATGACATAAGGCTGCGTGTGGAGCTGGCCGGCGACGAAGACCCCGCCAACGATGCCATGGAATTCCGCCTGGAAAGTGAACTCACGCTGGTGCCCTATATCCCCGACATGGGCAGCGCGGTGAGCAAGGGCAGCGATATCGCCCGTTGGACTGTTGCCGACAACAATGGCGACGGCTACGATTTCGTGGCCCGTTCCGACACACAGCTCGACGCATATGTGTTCAGTTACGGCGGTGGCCTGTACGGCTTCACTACAGTAACTCTTCCTTCGTCCGACGAGTCGCTGGTGTCGCGCCATATACGGCTTGAGGGAGGCAAAACCTACAAACTGTCGTATCTCACCCGTGTGGGCATGGACGGAGGCTCGATTCCTCTCGATATAAAGCTCGTGAACACTGCCGATGAATCGCTCGCCGATATAGCGTCGGTTACTGTCGATGATGTGAATTACCGCGAGAATATACATGTGTTCAGCGTTGAGTCGGACGGCATTTACCAGTTGCGTTTCGATGTGCGCCACGACAAGCCTATCGACTATCGTATTTACCTTGGCAAGTTCCGCCTTGCCGAGAAGCTTGGCTGCGACCTTTCTGTCGAGAAAATTATTCTGCCATCGCGCAAGGTATCTGAGATACGCAGTTATCCGGTGGGAGTGTCGCTGCGCAACAACGGCAGCTCGGTGGTGCGCTCGTTCACCATCGAGGCGGTTTCGGAGAGCATCGGCCGACGCAGTCGCGAATTCGCCAATGTCGAGCTTGAGCCGGATGGCGAATACACAGTGTATTTCAACGAGGACTTTGTGTTCAACGGAACCGGCAGCGAGAAACTCACAGTAAGCGTAAGCACCGATGGCGATGAACACACAGCCAACAACTCGGCCGATGCCGTTCTCGACTATATCGAGCCGTTCACTCTGCCATACAGCCAGCTGCCTAACGAAGCCATTGACTACATGGCAGCCTTCAATCTCAACCGCGATGCATTTTCGTTCAACACCGACCGTACGATGGGTGTAGGATATACCTACCTGTCGGACGGCTCCGTCGAGGCGAACGACTATCTGGCCACTCCGGCGGTGAAGCTCGCGGCCGGACAGCCTACGCGGGTGTCGTTCAGCTTCTACGTACTCGAAGGTGATACCACCGATGTAGAGGTATTCGCCTATGATGCCGGTGCGGATGTCAGAGTGCCTGTGATCGTACTCAACGAAATCAGCCAGACCGTAATGAACCGTTATACAGGCTTCTTCAGCGTGCCTTCCGACGGAGCTTACAGCATCTGTATCAGTCCGCGTGGCAAAACCCGGTCGTTGTTCGTGAACGCATCGGTTTCGATTGATGAGGCCGATTGCCTGCCCGATCTGGCCCTCACACGCCTGCTCAGCCACGACAAGGCCGCCGTGCTCGGCGACAATGAGCGTGTGGAAGTGGAATTCGTGAGCAATTCCGAGCAGGGAGTGCAGGGAGTGCCGTTCGAACTGCATGTGGGCGAACGGGTGTATCACTCGCTGTTCACCCGCTACACCACTCTATGCAGCGATGGCGATGCCTATACCGTGGCATTCGACGGTGTCGACCTCAGCGCTCCCGGCACACACGAAGTTCTGTGCCGTGCCATAGTGCCGCTCGACTCCCGGCCTGACGACAACGAGATGAAATTCGAAATCACAAGTCTGCCTGTGGTCGATGTGGCTGTGGTGAGCCTCGATTCGCCCGTGTCGGGTAAACTCGGCAAGAGCGAGACAGTAAGCGTAAGCATAGCCAACAAGGGCAAAGGCGATGTCGCGGGATTGAAACTCAAATGCGATGTAGGTTGTCCGGACGGACAGGTCATAAACCTTGAGTCGGCCTCGGAAATCGAGCTTGCCCACGGAGCCACCGTGCAGTTCAGTTTCCCGACCACTGTCGATCTTTACACCGAAGGCGTATACACATTCACCATTACGGCTGTTGCCGAAGGCGATGTGAATGACGCCGACAACACCCTTACGGTTCAGGTGAACAGTACACACAAGGATTTCGATGCCGGAGTGTCGGCTTTGCTCAGTCCGGTCGATGCCGCCCTTGGAAACGAGGTTTCGCTTACCGTGGCTGTAAGCAATTATGGCGAGGCCGAGCTGTTCGATGTTCCGGTCAGGGCTGAGGTGAGCTATAGCGGCGAGAATGCCGTTACAATCGAAGGCATAGTGGCATCGCTGCCTGTAGGAGAGACGGTTGAATATACCTTCGGCAAGACCGTCGACATGAAGCGTTGCGGCACTTACACCATAAAAGCCTTTACATATCAGCCCGGCGATGTGAATGCCGACAACGACTCGTTTACGGCCACAGTACGCTGTCTGACCCAGGATGTCGGCGTAAGCGCGATTCTTTCGCCTGTAACCGGCGAGGAACTCGGCATTTGCGATGTTACGGTAATGGTTACGAACTATGGCGAGGCGGAAGTATCGGAAATACCGATGCGTTATCAGATCGGAACCATGCCTCAGCTGGCGGTGATGACCCAGACTCTGGAGCCGGGCGAAAGCCGCGAGTTCACATTCCCTGTGCCATACGAGTTCACATCTTACCGTAAAGCGGTGGTAAAGGCATCGACCATGCTCAACGATGATGTAAACCCCGACAACGACGGCATGGAGCTTGAGGTAGAGAACCTCAAGAGCGGAGTGTCGGATGTAAAGCTCATTACAGCTGTATTGCCCAACCCCACCCGTGGTGAGGTGAAGGTGAGCGCTGCACGAGAAATCGCTTGTGTTCAGGCCTACGATATGGCCGGACATATGCTGGCCGAATTTGCGGGCAACGGCAGTTGCGACATGCAGTTGAATCTCGATGTGCCGGCCGGACGCTATATGCTGCGCATAGTATTCGCCGACGGTAGCTCGGCCGTGAGCCATGTTGTGAAAATATAAGACACGGCTTTGAATTCGTAAATCCAGGTCCGCATCCATCATGGGTGCGGACTTTTTTTGTCGACAGAAGGTGTTCACCGCGATAAAAATCAGTAGAATATAAGCAGAAATTCAGAATTATTCACTAATTTTGTTGTGCCGCAAATCGAAAGTCATGAAGAAACCTCAATATCTGATCCTTTGTATTTTAATTTTCCTGTGTGTGTCGGCGGCCTGTACCAGCAATACAGTGGAGGTGCCGGCTGAAATACTTGCGCTCGACTCGATGATAGACCATCGGGAGAATTTCGACCGGCAGAAGTCGTTCCGTCTTGTGGAACTCCAGCGGAAACAGAAGCTTGCCACGGATGCCGATGAACGTTTCAGACTCAATTCACAGCTGTATGAAGAATATCTGACATATAACTCCGATTCGGCAATGAAATATGTCGATGCCAATCTGGAACTTGCCCGACACAGCGGCGACATAGAGCGCATGAACGCCACGCTGATACAGAAATCGTATCTGCTGGCTGCAATCGGTCTGCTGCATGAGGCCAGAAGCTTGCTGGCGTCGGTCGACCGTGCAAGGCTGTCCGACAGGCTGCTTGTGCCGTATTACGGCCAGAATATTTACTTCTACAGCCATATGGGCAACTACATCGGAGGCGATGCGAACGAGTATTATGCGATAGAGCGCAACTATAAAGACTCGATAATGACTGTGATTCCGCCCGACCATCCGGAATACCACTGGTATCGGGCATGGGACGTTATCGGCACCGATCATACCGACTCACAGCTCAACGAGACATTGCGCCGGAAGGTAGACAGTTCATCGCACGACTCCCGGCAGGACGCCATGGATGCATATGTGCTCGCACGCCTGTATGACGAAGCCGGCGACGAGGAGAACTATCTGAAATACATGATTATTTCGGCCATGATTGATGTGAAAATAGCCAATGCCGAGATTGCATCGCTTGAGGAACTTGCGAAAATTCTGTTCGACCGGGGCGACATCGACCGCGCGTACCGGTATATAAACTACAGTCTCGACAAGGCTATAAGTTATCCAAACCGTGGCCGCGCTTACGGTATAATGAAAACACTCGATGCCATAAGCAAGGCCTATCAGGAAAGAAATCTTGAGCAACAGCAGCGCACCCGTCTGTTTCTCACTCTGGTGTGCCTGCTCAGTGCGGTGCTGGCGCTTACCATTGCTATCATAATAGTGCAAAACCGCAGGTTGCGACGGCAAGGACGCAATCTCGACAACGCAAACAAGCAGCTCAACCGCAATGTAAACGAGCTCTCCGAGGCGCAGCGGAAGCTGGCCGAGGCCAATACAAAGCTCAAGGAACTGAATGCCGACCTTACGCGGAAGAACGATGAACTGGCCGAGTCGAACTATGTGAAAGAAGAATACATCGGCTACATATTTACAATTTGTTCGAACTACATACGCAAGCTCGAGGATTTCCGGAAGAGTATCCACGTGAAGGCCGTGACGAAGAAATATAAGGAAATAGAAGCCGAGACTGCCGGTGGCGACATGATGAAGGACGAGCTTCGCGACTTCTATCGTTCGTTCGACACCGTGTTCCTGCACATCTATCCTGATTTTGTGAACGACTTCAACTCGCTTTTGCAGGACGATAAACGTATTGTGCCTAAGGAAGGAGAGTTGCTCAATACCGAGCTGCGCATCTATGCCCTTGTGCGTCTGGGTATCACCGACAGTGTGAAGATAGCCGACTTCCTGCACTGTTCGGCACAGACGGTATATAACAACCGTTTCAAGGTGCGCAACAAGGCCATCATCGAGAAGAAAGATTTTGCCGAGGCAGTGCGTACGCTGGGCAAATTCGAAAAGCCGGTGTAAGGCTGGCATTTGGGTTCATTGTGAAGATTTTAAAATATGGCAAAACGGATAGTAACACGAATAGGTAATGTTTTTTGCGCAGAGATTGACGGGGAGTATAAGTGCTTCTTTCAATATATCAGCAATGACCTTAATCAGCTTAACAGTTCTGTGGTGAGAGTATTCAGGAGCCGCTACCCGATGGATTATAAGCCGGTTATTGATGATATAGTCAAAGACTCGGTGTTGCTGTATGCACATACGATGTTGAGGGTAGGAATTGAGCAGGGCGACTGGTATAAGGTAGGAACGTCGAAATACATCGGAGAGAAAAAGGATATAGACAGTGTCATTTTTGCTAATACTCGTGAATTCGAATATATCAATTGGGAGATTATCGATGTAGACCCATTGAAAAACTGGTCGGTATGGAATCTTGCCGGAGAGGGTGGCATGGTGAGCTATATTCCGGAAGGGAGTCGTTCCAGAACCTATCCGGGGTCTGTATATCCTCCATATTATGTACTTGACTGGATGAAGTATGGTTACACGCGTACAACGGAAATAATATTTACGGTTCTGAAACGGCAACCATTGCCGGGAATACACAGCTATATCTGTGCATATAATTCTGAGGATACGACATATTATCATTTCATCGGAGACGAAGCGGTAGCGCAACTTGTGATAAAAGACGGCCACCGCATAAAGCTTACTGTCGACCAGCCTAATTCGGCTTGTTTTAATCTGCGCAAGGCGAAGTTTGGCGACACGAACTGGAAGCAAAGGAACTTTATATCAAAAGAAGAATTTGATAAGGCATGGGATTTTAAAGCAGGCAGTCTGAAAGAGGTCTTTTGTCAGCATTTGAATGGTCTTGATATGCTTCGCAGCAAGTACAAGTTCCGCAAATTGTGGAAAAAGTAGTGAACGGGTATGCGACAACGAATAAGTTACCCTGAAGTAAAGAAGCTCTGGGCAGAAGAGTTTCCGGTACTTATGCGCTATACTTCGTCATCTTTAATGATGAAGTCGGATATTATGCTGATTGGCTTGTGGTTTGGCAGCAGATTTGGGTCGTATTATATTTTTTTGAAAGTTCTTCCATTATGGTATGAAAAATCCGAGGATATGGACCGTAATTCTGTTATCATTCCTTTAAATGGTCTGGTAAAAGGAGCTCGTTTTAACCTCGACTATCATTTTTTTGAATTTGAAAAACTCAGATTGGCTATCCACGAGTTGGTTGATCCTCTGTTTAAAAAGGAAATACGTGTGACCAGCTTGATTGATATAATCAAAAAAAATTGGAATAAGGATAAGAAATTTTCATATAGAAATTTGATTGTAAATAAAGATACATTTGAATTGTTATTTGCGATAGCCGTTTTTTTTAAGGATACAGAGTTGAAGACGCTCATAGATGGAGAGCTTGAAAAAAATATTGCAAATTGTACAGACGAAAGGTTTGAGTATTTTTATGGTAAGTCGATAGATGCCTGGCTTTATGAGATTGGGAATCGATTCGGTGACCGCGATAAATTTCTGGCGAAAGTGAAGGCTAATGCCGAGATGCCGGAAATTGCAAAATTGAACGAGTCTCATCTGGTGCGTCTGCCCGCCAGAGAGCTGGAGTTACGGCTACAGGAGTATTTCCATATAGGCAGATTCAGGTTTCGCAAATGGTGGAAGGAGTAGAGACTGAAATTCGGAGGTTAATTTTGGAAATATAAAGGAACACGGGTATTGCCCGTGTTCTTTTTTTGATACAAATTTTAATACTTCAATACGTTCTTTGTCTTACTTTTTGTCGGATTGCGATATTGGTTAATGTGCTGTAACACAAATACCATGCATTTACTTACAGTTTACTTCGATACTTTACCGCCACATACAGCGAGTGAAAAAATACATTAATTTTGCAGTGTCTGCGTTACACCGCTGAACTTATTGTATACCATGTGTGTTTCATATCGGTAGACCTTGAAAAACTTAAAAAGCATAAAAACTACATAAATTACCTAAAACTAACTCCGAATGAAAAAGAAATGCAACCTGATGGCTTTGGCCATGAGCCTTGCTATGGTTCTTTTTGGCAGTGTGGCGGCATGGGCCGCTGATATTACAGCCAGAGGAACTGTAAGCGATGGCGAAGGAGAGCCGCTGATCGGCGTAAGTGTGGAAATCAAAGACCGGCCCGGAGTCGGAACCACTACTGATGTCGATGGCAATTTCACAATCACAGTACCGCAAGGAACCACACTCGTGTTCTCATATATAGGATATGTGAGCCGCGAACTTCCGGCATCGGCATCGATGAATGTAACCTTGAGCGAAGATGTTACCAGCCTCGACGAGGTGGTTGTGATCGGTTACGGTTCGGTGAGACGCAAAGACCTTACAACCGCAGTTTCGACAGTGGGTGAGGACGCTCTTGCCAACAGACCTATAATTTCAGCCGCACAGGCTATCCAGGGCAAGGCCGCCGGTGTGCAGGTGCAGCAGCCTACAGGCGCGCCCGGCGGCGGCATGACCGTACGCGTGCGCGGTACCACATCGTTCAACGGTTCGAACGAGCCTCTTTATGTGGTGGACGGTGTGCCCGTTGACAATGTGAACTTCCTTTCGCCGAGCGACATCGAAAGCATGCAGATTCTGAAAGACGCATCATCGGCGGCAATCTATGGCTCGCGTGGCGCGAACGGTGTCGTAATCATCACCACTCGTCAGGGCCGCAGCTCCGATGCCCGTATATCGCTCAACATACAGGGCGGTTTTACTCGCGTGGCCAAGAAGGTGGATGTGCTCAATGCCGCACAGTACAAGCAGCTTATGGATGAAATCGGCTTGCTCAAACTGCCCGACGGACTTACCGACCAGACCGACTGGTTCGATGAAACCTACCGTACCGGCAACACCCAGACCTATCAGCTGGCAGTGTCGCAGAGCACCGACAAAATATCCTACTATCTGTCGGGCGGCTATCAGCGCGACCAGGGTATTTTGAAAAGCTCCTTCTTCCAGCGTTTCAATTTCCGTGCCAACGTCGAGGGCAAGCTGCGCAAGTGGCTTACCGCCAAGGCAAATATCGTTTATTCCGATTATTCATCGAACGGCGGCGGCGCCATGGGTACCGTCGGAAACCGTGGCGGTGTGATTCTTTCGGTGATAAACACTCCGACCTACGCTCCGATATGGGACCCCGAAAACCCCGACCGCTTCTATAACAACTTCTATGGCCTGAACATGCAGAGCCCGCTTGAAAACGAGGCACGCCAGCAGAGCAACCGCTCGCGCGAAAACCGACTCATAGCATCGGGCGAATTACTTTTCGACATCTGCAAGGGCCTGACTTTCTCGTCGAAATTCACCATGGACCGCCGTCATGGATGGGATACATCGTTCCTCGACCCCGAACTCACCACATGGGGTCGCGAGCAGGGCGGCACAGGCTACGACGGACGTAACCAGAACACGGTTCTCACCTGGGACAACGTGGCCAACTACAACATAAGCTTCGGCAAGAACAGCTTCCAGATCATGGCCGGTACATCGTGGACCGACTCGAACTACTCCAACAACTGGATCAACGGACAGTACTACCGCAACGGTAAAATCGAGACTCTGAACGCCGCCAACAAAATCAGCTGGACCGGCACAGGCTCAAGCGCATCGCAGTGGGGCATATTCTCTTATCTGGGTCGTGTGAGCTACAATTACGACTCGAAATATCTCGCCACAGCCAACATTCGCTACGACGGTTCGTCGAAACTGCATCCCGACCACCGCTGGAAGGCCTTCCCCTCGGTTTCGGCCGCATGGCGCATATCGCAGGAACAATGGCTTACCGACCAGACATGGCTCAGCGACCTCAAGCTGCGTGCAGGCTGGGGTATGACCGGCAACCAGGACGGTGTGGGCGACTATGCTTATCTGCAGCGTTACAACATCAACCGCGTGCCCTGGTTCGAAGACGGAAACCAGACTGCCGTTCCTACCATCACTCAGGCAAACCTCCGTACACGCGACCTTACCTGGGAAACAACCACCCAGACAGGTGTAGGTATCGACTTCTCGGTTCTGAACAACCGTATCGAACTTGCCGCCGACTGGTATTACAAGAAAACCACCGACATGCTCATGTGGGTGTCGCTGCCCTCAGGCTCGGCTGCCGCAAGCTCGATTCAGCGTAACGAAGGCGAGATGACCAACCAGGGCTTTGAATTCGGCATCACTTCGCATAACTTCGTGGGTGAATTCGAATGGACAACAAACCTGAACATGTCGTTCAACCGCAACAAACTTACAAAACTCGAACTTCAGAAGGTTTATCTCGACGCAGTTACATCCGAAACCGTAAACGAGGCTGTGGTGCGTAACGAACCAGGCCGTGCCCTTGGCGGCTTCTACGGCTATGTGGCTCAGGGCGTGGATCCTGAAACCGGTCTGATGATTTACGAAGACCTCAACGGCGACGGACGCATCAGCTCGAGCGACCGTACGTACATCGGCGACCCGAACCCCGACTTCACATTCGGCTTCACCAATACTTTCTCGTACAAAGGCTTCAACCTCAGCATATTCCTGCAGGGCAGCTACGGCAACGACATATTCAATGCCTCGCGAATGGAAACCGAAGGCATGTACGACGGAAAGAACCAGACCACCGAGGTGCTGCGCCGCTGGCAGATTCCCGGCCAGATCACCGACATGCCCAAGGCCGGCTGGAACATGCGCAACTCAACCTACTTTGTTGAAGACGGCAGCTACATCCGTGTAAAGGACATCTCGCTCTCGTACGACATCTCCGGAAAGTGGATGAAGAAACTCGGCGTTACACGCATACAGCCTTACTTCACCGCATCGAACCTCATCACCTTCACTCATTACTCGGGCATGGACCCCGAAGTGAACCAGTGGGGCAACAACGGCCACGTGCAGGGCATCGACTGGGGCACTTACCCGCACTGCAAGAGCTTTGTGTTCGGTATAAATGTTGACTTTTAATTCCTGAATATAATATGAAAACCAGATATATGATCTGCGGGCTCGCAGCCCTGTCGGTTCTGGCCGCCGGCTGCAGCCTCGACTACGAACCCGTCAGCGACTACTCCGATGTTACGGAGGGTACAATCGACAATCCGGAGGAGGAAGTGGTGTATGAGAACAGGGCCGATGCCGAGAGTGCTCTTACAGCTCTGTACGAAGACTTCCGTGGAAACCAGAACCAGCTGCAGCTCGACTGGCTGCTCATAGGCGATGTCCATTCCGACAACGCATATGCCGGAACAACCGGTTCGGAAGTGGTCGATCCGGCTACCAACGACCTCAACGGCACCACACTGTGTGTGAACCGCGACTGGAACTACTACATGCTTCAGGCCGCGAAGTGCACCAAGTTCATAATCAGCGTTGCAAAGGTGGGCGACGGAAGCCTCACCGAATCGGAGGTAAACACCATGCGTGCCCAGGCCGAGATTATGCGTGCGTTCGTGTGGTTCAGAATGGTGCGTATGTGGGGTAATATTCCAATCATCACCACTATTCCCAAGGATATTACTTCGGAAAACATCTCCGAGTCGTACGAAAGCTATTTCCCGGCACAGAACAACGAGGCCGATGCATATGCATACATACTTGCCGACCTTGAGGACGCAATCAAGTACGCTCCCGACGGCAACGGCGACAAAACCCGTTTCAGCAAGGATGTGGCCCGCGCCCTTCTGGCAAAGGTATACGCCGAGAAACCTGTGCGCGACTATGCGAAGGTGATAAAGTATGTCGACGAGCTTACAGCCGCCGGATACGGCCTGTGCCCCGAATATGGCGACCTGTTCAACATCGACGGCGCGGCCAAGGACGGCTTCTCGGCCACTCCGCTCCACACCAACACCGTGGAATCGATTCTGGAGGTACACTATCCGGTAGGTTCGGGCAACTGGGCATCGTGGATGTACGGCCGCTGTCTCGAAGACTGGGACAACTCATTCTCCTGGGCCAAGTGGATCACACCTTCGCGCGACCTTCTCGCCGCCTTCGACAAAGTGGGCGACACCAAGCGCAAGGAGCAGACCGTGGTTTACTACGAATGCGGCTGGAGCAACTACTATCCCAGCGACAACTATGCCTTCATGTACAAGGTGCGTTCGGGCTACAGCAATGTGTTCTTCCTCCGTTACGACGATGTGCTTCTGCTTAAGGCCGAGGCCCTTCTCAACGGCGACAACGTCGACCTGGCAGGAGCAGCCGCCATTATCGACCAGATCCGCGACCGTGCCGGTGTGGCTCGCCTGTCGGCAAAGGAGAAGAGCAACAAGGAGAGTCTGTTCAACGCCTATGTGAACGAGCGCCGTCTGGAGCTTGCCTGCGAGGGCGAACGCTGGTTCGACCTGGTGCGTCTCGACCTTGTGGAGAGCGCCATGGCCGCCGCACAGCGCAACGACCCGGGCCGACTGCCCATAGCTGTTCCGTACAACAAGAACTCTTACCTGCTGCCGATTCCGCAGGATGTTCTCGACACAAACCCCAATGTAGTACAGAATCCAGGTTATTAATACTTATTGGGTTAAAACAGCTGAACAAGTCACAATTCATTGAAAACTTTGGCCTCCGGCGTCCCGGACGTGCAATATGCTTTTGTCCGGGGCGTTAGTAGGGCGATGTAATCAACTTTTAGTGACTTATTTAATTACTACCTGGAAAATGTATAATTTCATGAACAGAAAACACGTGATATTAACTACGATACTTACCGCCGGCGCAATGCTGTTGTCTTGTGCCGACGACAAGAATTCGCCTGAAACTCCCCAGCCGCCGACTCCGGAGAAGCCTTCGACGGGCGATGTAAGGGTACTTACCACCACCGCAAACCGTTCGAAAGACCTTGATGAGTCGTGGATCAATTTCAGCACCAAGGACAATATGTCGCCCTCGACGATTCGCCTGGTGCCCTCGACGGAGTTCCAGACCATGGACGGTTTCGGCGCAGCCATAACCGGCTCGACATGCTACAACCTCATGCGCATGAAGCCTGCCGACCGCAAGGAGTTCCTTACCACTACATTCTCGCCCGACAACGGATATGGTTTCAGCTATGTGCGCATTTCGATCGGCTGCAGCGACTTCTCGCTCAGCGAGTTTACCTGTTGCGATAAGGAAGGTATTGAGAATTTCGCGCTCAGCAGCGAAGACAAAGACTATGTGATTCCTATACTGAAGGAGATTCTGGCCATTAACCCCGACCTGAAGATTATGGGTACGCCATGGACCGCTCCGCGCTGGATGAAGGTGAACAACCTCAAGGACCTCAAGCCCTACAACAGCTGGACCTCAGGCCAGCTCAACCCGAAATACTATGCCGACTACGGCGAATATTTCGTGAAGTGGATACAGGCCATGAAGGACAACGGCATTGACATCTATTCCGTTACCCCTCAGAACGAGCCTCTCAACCGTGGCAACAGCGCATCGATGTATATGGGCTGGGAAGAAGAACGCGACTTTGTGAAGAACGGACTCGGTCCGGCCCTGGAACGTGCGGGTCTCGACACAAAGGTGTATGCTTTCGACCATAACTATAACTACGACAATATGCCCGACCAGAAGAGTTATCCCACCAAGATATACCAGGACTCCGAGGCGGCACAGTATCTCGATGGAGCCGCATATCACAACTACGGTGGCGACAAGGACGAGCTTACCGTGGTGCACAACGCCACTCCGGGCATGGACCTTGTGTTTACCGAAACATCAATCGGCACCTGGAACGACGGACAGAACCTCGGCAGCCGTCTCACCGACGACATGGAACAGGTGGCTCTCGGCACTGTGAACCGCTGGTGTAAGGGTGTGATTGTATGGAACCTTGTGCTTGGCGAAGACGAGGACGGCAAGTACGGTCCTTACCGTCCGGGCGGATGCTCCACTTGTTTCGGCGCAGTCGACATCAACCGCGACTACACCCGCATGACAAAGAACTCGCATTACTACATCATTGCCCATATGGCAAGCGTGGTACAGCCCGATGCCGTTCGTATCGGAACACAGGGTTTTACTGCCAAGGGTCTCACATACACAGCGTTCAAGAATCCCGACAACAGCTATGCCATAGTTATGAGCAACAGCTCGTCGAACGACATCAAGGCTACCGTTGACGATGGCAGCCACCATTTTCCCGTGACTGTACCGGCACGCAGTGCGGTATCGCTTAACTGGAAATAAGAACCTCGGTCAGAGGTCCGGGCCAGGACACAGCGCCTGGACCTTTGACTCCCCCTAAAATCAATTACATTAACAATCCTATCATGAAATATACTAAGTTACTTGCCCTGCTGCTTGGATCGACCGCTCTGCTGAGCGCCTGTAACGATGATGAACTCGCACCCGGCAATCCTGTGATGAATGTCACAGGCAATCTTGGCAGCGCCTGCTTCGGCGACAGCCTTACATTCACTGTGAATGCATCCGACCCCGAAGTGCCCCTGAGCACCATACACGCCGAACTTTATTTCGGCGACGAGATGGTGAGCGAGGAGGTAATCCGCACAAAGGTGAGCGGCGCCGACTATACCGGCCGTATACTGGTGCCTTATTACGCCAATATACCCGACGGCAAGGCCACTCTGCGCCTTACCCTGCAGAATATCCACTTCACCACTACCGAGCAGCTGTATGAAGTGTCGGTCACTCACCCCGACTATCCGCAGCTTATATTCCGCACCGAAGAAGGCGAGGAATACACCATGCAGCGCGATGCCCGGTATGAATACTCGGTAACACAGCGTTTCGCTGCCGAAATGCGCGGCAAAAT
>JAIDBM010000185.1 GCA_029056365.1 Muribaculaceae bacterium
CCGGTATCCGGCTGATTGAGGTTGTCCGCGACGAGGATGCCGAAGGCCGGTCGTTCTACTTCCGTCTGAACGGAGTGCCTGTGTTCGCCAAGGGCGCCAACTATATACCTTGCGATAATTTTCTGCCAAGGGTTACTGACGAAGTATACCGGCGCACCATACAGGATGCCGCCGATGCCAACATGAATATGCTCAGAGTCTGGGGCGGAGGTGTTTATGAAGACGACCGTTTCTATGAACTTTGCGACAGTCTCGGCATAATGGTGTGGCAGGATTTCATGTTCGCATGCAGTCTGTACCCGTCGGAGGGCGAGCTGTTGGAAAATATCCGCAAGGAGGCTGTGTATAATGTGCGCCGACTGCGGAATCACCCGAGCATAGTGCTCTGGTGCGGAAACAACGAGTGCCTTGAGGCTTGGTACAACTGGGGCTGGAGACGCCGTTATACCGCGCAGGGTTATGCCGATGTGATATGGAAGCAGTTCCACGACCTGTATCACCGTCTGTTGCCGGAGGTTGTGGCTGAAAACGCACCCGATGCCTTTTACTGGCCCTCATCGCCTTTCAGCCGTGTCGACGGACCGCCGGAGCCGAACCGGGGCGATACCCACTTGTGGCTCGTGTGGGGTGGCGGCGAGCCGATCGACACCTATAACCACAAGCGCAGCCGGTTCTTCAGCGAGTATGGTTTTCAGTCGTTCCCGCAATGGTCAACGGTGCTGAAATATGCTCCCGACACAACACAGCACCGCATAGATTCGGACGTGATGCTGGCCCATCAGCGGGCTGGTGCCGATGCCAACCGCAAGATAGAAAGGTATCTGCTTGAATCCTATCCGGAACCGAAGGATTTCCGTTCGTTCCTGTATATGTCGCAGGTGCTTCAGGGCGATGCAATCCGTACGGCCATGGAAGCCCACCGGCGCGACCGTCCTTACTGCATGGGAACTTTGTTCTGGCAGCATAACGATTGCTGGCCTGTGGCATCATGGTCGAGCCGCGATTATTACGGGCGCTGGAAGGCGCAGCATTATTTCGCGAAAAAGGCGTATCGCGACATCATGCTTTCCACACGGGTGGAAGGCGACAGTGTGAAGGTGTATGTCGTATCAGACCGTGTGGAGCCGGTCACTGGCACTCTGTCGCTGACTACTGGGCGCCTCGACGGAACGGCAGGCTGCCTGTATTCCGAGGACATGCGTTGCGATGTCGATGGCGGTTCGGTGGTTATGATAACATATCCGCTGGAGACTCTTTCCGGCGGAGCAGACCCTTCGGCACTGTATATCCGGGCATCGTTCGACGACGGAACCGAAACATATGAGAATGTGAGTATGCCGGTTGAACCCAAGTACGCGGAATTTGTCGCACCGGACATTTCGCTGGAGCTTGCCGGTGTTCCGGGAGAGTATAAGGTGAATGTGAGTTCACGTACGTTCGTGCGTGCATTCTGCATGAGTCTCGATGCCGATGAGAACTGTTTTTTCACCAACAATTATTTCGACCTTATACCAGGACGCACATATACGGTGGACCTCCGCAGCGATATGTCGCCCGATGATGTTCGCCGAAATCTGTCATGGACCAGCCTATACAACGCCGCACATCAGCAGTGAATCGTTCAAATTAGGGAAGTAAATCGTAGAATGGCCGATGTAAATGCATTTATTCCCGATTTGTATGAAATTGGGGAATGCAGGCATGGTGCCTGTACATAACTTTGTATTCTGTTTGAATTGAAAAACGAGATTATGCTGAACAAATTTGTCTGGCGGGTGACGGCCCTGTGTGTATTGTCGGCCGCGCCGGTATATCTGTCGGCGATGACAGCGCCGGAATCAGGTAAAGATATATGTGTGACCGGCCCCGATGGCCGTGGCGGAAGCACAGTGATAGTTTGTGACACGGCCGAACACCGTCTGACAGAAGTCGGTCCTGGATATTGCCGTACGTCTGTAAACGGAGCTGTGTTCCGGGGTTCTTCGGTAGTGAGCCACGGCGGGTGGCAGTATACCGCCTATTACGACCGCGATGGCTATGTGACGGTGGCACGGCGCCGGCATGGCTCTGATGAATGGGAGACAAAGCGGTCGGTTTATAAGGGCAATGTGGCCGACGGACATAATGTGATAAGTATCGGAGTGGACGGCGACGGCTATCTGCACGTAGCCTTTGACCATCACGGCAGTCCGCTGCATTATTGCAGGGCCACGGCCCCCGGCTCCATCGAACTCGGTCCTATGGAACCGATGACGGGCGAGAATGAATCCGATGTAACTTATCCCGAATTCTACACCATGCCCGACGGCGACATGCTTTTCGCCTACAGGTCCGGAGCATCGGGATGCGGAAATCTGGTGCTGAACCGTTACGATTCAGCCTCACGCCGTTGGCAACGTGTCCAGGATGTGCTCATTGACGGGGAGGGCAAGCGCAACGCCTACTGGCAGATGTATGTCGATTCGGCAGGAGTGATATACCTGTCGTGGGTGTGGCGGGAGACATGGCTTGTGGAGACAAACCACGACCTTTGTTTTGCTTGTTCCCACGATGGCGGCCATACATGGGAGCGCTCCGACGGTTCGGCTTACTCATTGCCGATAACCGAGAAAAATGCTGAAATTGCCTGGAGCATACCGCAGAATTCCAACTTGATTAATCAGACAGGAATGACAGCCGACGGCAGCGGGCATCCATATATAGCCACTTACTGGAGCGATGGCGCCGATTCGGTGCCGCAATACCGTCTGGTGTGGCATAACGGCAGTAAATGGCAGATGTCGGAGGTGGGCAGGCGCACGATGCCGTTCTCTCTTGCAGGAGGCGGTACAAAAATGATACCCATGTCGCGGCCAAGAATAGCGTCCGATGGTAAGGCGGCATACTATCTGTTCAGAGATCAGGAGCGCGGCAGCCGTGTGTCGGTGGCCTATACGCCTGCACTTGGCAGTGAGGACTGGAAAATATCGGATGTGACTGATTTTCAAGTGGGAGCCTGGGAGCCGACCTACGACACCGAACTATGGAACCGTAGCAGGAAACTGCATATATTCGTGCAGAAAATGTATCAGGGCGATGGCGAGCGCGTGGCCACCGATGCTCCGGAGTCTACCCCTGTGTATGTGCTTGAATACAATACAAATCCGGAACGTGATATTGCAGAACCGTAAAAATTTCAGTACCTTTGTGTTCTAATGTATTCTAAATCTGAACCAATGAACAAACTTGCAATAATTCTTACCGGAGCGTTCATTACCGTGGGAACGGTCGGTTTTACACTGTCGGCTTCGAATGTCTGTAGCGCCGACAATACGGCGTTGACAGTGACTCCCGAATTCAAATCGTGCCGACCGGCCGAATCCGAACGGCTTTTCCGTTCCGAAGCTGTGGAGAATCAGATAAAACGGGTGAAGGCAATGCTGACAAACCGGAAACTTGCCTGGATGTTCGAGAATTGTTTCCCGAACACGCTCGATACCACGGTGCATTTTCGCAAAGACGATAAAGGTGCCAACGACACGTTCGTTTATACCGGCGACATTCATGCCATGTGGCTGCGTGACTCAGGAGCGCAGGTATGGCCGTATGTGCGTCTGGCAAACTCCGACCCTCGGCTGAAGGATATGCTTGAGGGGGTGATAAGAAGGCAGATGAAGTGTATCGTACTCGACCCGTATGCCAATGCTTTCAACGATGGAGCGGTAGGTGGCGAATGGCAGAGCGACTATACCGCCATGTTGCCGGAACTGCATGAACGGAAATGGGAAATCGATTCCCTGTGCTATCCCATACGTCTGGCATACGAATACTGGAAACAGACCGGCGATGTCTCGATATTCGATGAAGAATGGCTCCGGGCTATCGCAGCCGTGCTCGATACCTTCACCGACCAGCAGCTTAAGCAGGGGCGGGGAAAATACCGTTTCCAGCGTGTTACGGCGGTAGGCACCGACACCCGTATAAACAGTGGTTATGGCTCGCCGGTGAACCCGGTGGGGCTGATTGCATCGGCTTTCCGCCCGTCCGACGATGCCACCATGCTGTCGTTTCTTGTTCCTTCGAACTTTTTTGCGGTAAGCAGTCTGTGCAAGGCAGCCGAGATACTCAATGACGTGAACGGCGAAAAAGAACTCGCACAGCGCTGTATGGCACTGGCCGACGAGGTGGGGGATGCGTTGAAGAAATATGCTGTGGTGGATCATCCGGAATACGGCCGGATATATGCCTTTGAGGTTGATGGTTTCGGCAGCCACATACTTATGGACGATGCCAATGTTCCGTCGCTGCTCGCCATGCCTTATCTTGGCGATGTGAGTCCCGATGATCCGGTTTATAAGAATACCCGCCGTTTTGTGTGGAGTTCGGCCAACCCGTATTTTTTCAAGGGCAAGGCCGGAGAAGGAATCGGCGGCCCGCATGTGGGCATGGGCATGGCATGGCCTATGAGTATTATGATGAAGGCATTTACATCAACCGATGATGAAGAGATAAAGCAATGTGTGAAGATGATTCTCGACACAGACAACAACACCGGTTTCATACACGAATCGTTTGATGTGGATGATCCGGCACATTTCACAAGAGAATGGTTCGCATGGCAGAACACTCTGTTCGGAGAACTGATACTCAAGCTCGTGGATGACGGCAAAATCGACCTTTTGAACTCCATCTGAACAAAACGTCCTGAACAAAACGTCCGGGGAAGCACCGACGCTTCCCCGGACGTTTTGTTCAGAGCGCGAAATTTCAAGAAACCGTTTGTTTTGCTGAATCGTCTTCCTGGCCGAGCATAAGCTCATAAATCTGTCGGGTATCGGTGGCTGTGAGCCGGTAATATCCACCTATTTTTTCGCCTTTGTTTTCGTGAAGCTTGCGCACCATCGTATCGATGTCGGGGTTTTCAATGCCGAGTTGCCGGAAGGTAAGAGGCATTCTCAGAACAGCACCGAAGAAGGCCCGGATCGATGCCACAGCCTCGATGGCCGCAGTTCGGTCGTCGCTTGCCGGAACTCCGAAAACACGACGTCCGAGCTGAGCCACTTTCGAGGGCTTGTGATGTGCCATGAATGCCAGCCAGGCGGGGAACACAACCGCCAGTCCGGCTCCGTGAGGCACATCGTACAGGGCGCTGATTTCATGCTCCATGGCATGCGATGTCCAGTCTTCGCGCCGTCCAGTGCCTACAAGTCCGTTGTGGGCGAGAGTGCCGGCCCATTCCACATTGGCCCTGGCCTGATAGTCGGTTGGGTCGGCCATGGCTTTGGGCGCTTCGGCTATAAGGGCCATAAGAAGGCCTTCGGCAAGACGGTCGGTGACTTCGACACGCGGAGTGGTGGAGAAATACCGTTCCATTATGTGAGACATCATGTCGACAACGCCCACGGCAGTCTGATAGGCTGTAAGGGTGAATGTGAATTCCGGATTGATAACCGCGAAACGGGGTTTCAGAATGCTGTCGGTGCGCAGACTGATTTTGCGCAAGTCCTCGGTGCGGGTAATCACCGAGTTGCCAGAGCCTTCGCTTCCGGCGCCGGGAATCGTGAGCACCACTCCTACGGGCAGGGCCTCCTTTACAATGGCTTTGCCGCAATAGAAATCCCAGAAGTCGCCCTGATAGGGTGTTCCTGCCGCTATTGCCTTGGCAGTGTCGATTACAGAACCGCCTCCTATGGCAAGCAGTCCGTCGCAATGCTTGTCGCGGCATATTTTTATACCCTCGTATACCAGTTGGTCGGTGGGGTTGGGTTTGACTCCGGATAGTTCGGCATATTCAATGCCGATACTGTCGAGCGACATTCTGATGCGTTCGAGCAATCCGTTGGTTTTCACGTATTTGTTGCCGTATACAATCAGAACTTTCTTCACTCCCATAAGGAAAGTGAGCATGCCCGTTTTTTCCTCGGCACCGCGTCCGAATTCATAAAGAGTCGGGTTGTAGAGTGTGAAGTTTTCCATTGTTATTCGTTGCTAAATAAATAGTTGTTGAATTTATAACACTGTCCGGGCCTGGATGTTCGGTGTGGACGCCAACAAAATTAGTGATAAAAATTTAAACAGGCAACTCCCTGCAAGAACCATGACTCACAAAGATTTGTTTTTAATTCATACTCAACTATTCATTTAAAACTCTCTCCTTATGACCAACGATGAAATGAAACGCGACGCACGCAAGAACGTCGATGATGTGCAGGGCCGCATAGAACAGGGGCCTGTACAGGAACAGATTTCCGACCACAGCGAGGTATTTGACGACATGGCCGAATACGAGGCTGCCGACCAATTGGTCGATGATTCAAGAAAAGCGGCCAGAAGCCGAGGCTGGATGTGGGTTGCCGTGGCTGTGGCATTGTTGCTCGGTGCGGCTATATGTGTGCTTATGATTCCGGACCTTACAGGTTCGAAAACTCAGAATGCGATAGCCATGGCCAAGGACAAAGCCTCCGACGGAATCGACAAGGCCACCGATGCCATCGGCAGAGGCATGGCTGTGGTAAGTAACGAGGCCGATACCCTTGTAGGAAAAACCAAAGATGCAGTATCCGGTGCCGCTTCGGCCACAAAGGCATATGCCACAGATGCGGTGAATGCTGTAGGAACTGCGGCCGGCAATGCGACCGACCAGGCTTCTCAGGCCCTTGGAACCGCTTCGGCGGCAACCGATGCAAGCGCGGCCCAGATTGAAGATGAGGCCCGTAGGGTAATACACGGCGAATTCGGAAACGGAGCACAGCGTCGGCAGGCTCTCGGCAGCCATTATGCAGCTGTACAGCATAGAGTCAACGAGCTGATGCACGCCTGATTCCTCACACCCGATAATACACAGTCAGCCCCGCCCGGAATCGGGCCGGGCGGACTGTGTTTTATAGGTATTTTATCGGGTGTTTTACGCCGTTCCGAACCCGCGGTTTACAATAAGAGTCAAGGCTCCGTCGCCGCTCACATTGCATGCAGTTCCGAAACTGTCCATGGCAATGTAAAGGGCTATCATCAGAGCATTGTCGGCCTCGCTGAATCCGAGTATGCCGCTGAGGAGTCCGAGCGAAGCCATCACAGCGCCTCCGGGCACGCCGGGTGCCGCTATTATGGTTATGCCGAGCATGGCTATGAAACCCATGAACATCGCGAAATCGTAGCTGTGTCCCTGCAGCATCATCAGCGCAAGGGCGCATGCCACAAGCTTGAGGGTGCTTCCCGACATGTGTATGGTGGCGCAGAGGGGCAC
>JAIDBM010000186.1 GCA_029056365.1 Muribaculaceae bacterium
GAAAAATTACCCGCTCCGGACTGAAGCGGGTAAGGGAGGATGTGCTCTTTATTTTAGTTTAAATGAAAGAGCCGTGGAAATTCCGGAGTCTGTTTGGCATTCAGCGTCGGCGCTGTATAAGGGCCAGGATGGTCAGCATGGCTATTATTGCCGGAATCCATTTAAGAACCGAACCCGGCTGCGCGGGCCGGGTTTCATGTTGGCTGTGGTGTGACGTTTCAAGGCTGTCGGTGGTGTGGGTGGTAGTGCGGATGGTTGTTGTGTGGTGTATGCTGTCGTGACGGTTTATTCTGCTGGCTCTTATTCTTATTCGCCGGGGTGTGGCGCTGCTGTCGAGCTCAACGGTTATTTCGGGAGAGTCGATGCGCAGGTTTTCGATCAGCGACAGGTGTTTTGTCAGAGAGTCGTTCAGTATGTTTTCGTGAGTGAAGGCAATCTGTGCCGAGTTGTCGCGGATTTCGTTCTTGCGGCTATGGCAGGCGCTGAGCGACAGGATTATGATGATAAGCAGGGTTCTCATATGTCGGAGTATTCACTTGTTGCGTTAAAACATGGACAATCTTTTGCCGCGAAGTCGCGGTGGCTGTGGATCCGGGCCTGTGGATATAGTCGGCGAAGTGCGGCAAGCATTTGGCGCAGGGCAGTTTTCTGTGCCGGGGTGCGTGTGTCGGCCGACTGTCCGTTCTGGTCAAGGCCTCCTGCGTAGGCTATTCCGATTGAATGGCTGTTGTGCCCCTTGCAGTGTGCTCCTGCCAGATGCACCGTACGGCCGGTGGCGATGGTTCCGTCGAGCTCTACCAGATAGTGGTAGCCGATGGAGTTGAAGCCTCGCTGACGGTGCCAGCGGTCTATTTCTTTTACTCCTACATTGCGTCCGGCCGGAGTAGCCGTGCAGTGTACTATTATTTCCGTTATGTTTCGGCGCGATTTCTCCGGCACCGGTGTGTTGTGTGTTTCCATGCCGCAAAGTTATGTGTCGCAGGCTGGCGGTCTGTGGTATAAAAAATGTAAAAAAAACCGCCGCATCAGCGATGCGGCGGCAGTTATGTCAGTTTGGGGAACGGGGTCTTAAAGCGGATGGTATTGTACAAAAGCTTCCATGGCTTCATACGATGCAAGCCCGAGGTTTTCATACAGGCTTGCAGTGGCACGGTTGCGTTCTTCGGCCCGTTGCCAGAACAGACGGTCGTCGTCGCCAAGGAACGGGGCATTTTCCATCTGGCTCTGGTGTTTGAGTATTGAATTGCGTTTGAAGCGCAGTTCTTCGGGCGAGATAGGCACAGCCATTTCGATATGGTCGATTTCCCATTCGGCCCAGGCGCCGCGATACATCCATATGCGGCAGTCTTTCATCCATGACTCGTTCTTGAGTTCATCGATGGCTGCAAGAACGGCATCGGTGCATACCCGGTGGGTGCCATGCGGGTCGGCGAGGTCGCCGGCCACGAAAATCTGATGAGGCTTTACATCTTCAAGCAATTGTTTCACGATGTTGATGTCGCGTTCCGACAAATCGCCTTTCTTTACTGTGCCGGTTTCGTAAAACGGCAGTCGCAGGAAGTGTACGTTCTGTGGTTTCACGCCTATGTACGAGCAGGCTATCGAAGCTTCGGCCTGGCGTATCATTGTTTTGATTTCACGTACTTCGGGCGAGTCTACATCGCTCATCGAGCGCTTTGCGCTGACGCCTTCGTGCACATCGCGGCTGAGTTTGAGATATTCTTCGGTGTCGAAGCCGAACATCGGCGCTATCTTGTCCATCATCAGGAAGTAGCGCATCATGTCTTCATCGCCTACGGCTATGTTGCCCGATGTCTCGTAGGCTACATGCACATCGTGGCCCTGGTCGACGAGGCGTTTCAGAGTGCCGCCCATCGATATCACGTCGTCGTCGGGGTGGGGCGAGAATACAATCACACGCTTCGGATACGGATTGGCCCGTTCGGGTCGCGATGTGTCGTCGGCGTTGGGTTTGCCTCCGGGCCAGCCGGTGATGGTGTGCTGGAGTTCGTTGAACACCTGTATGTTCACATTATAGGCCGAGCCGTATGTGGCCACAAGTTCGCCAAGGCCGTGGTCGTTGTAGTCTTTGTTGGTGAGCTTCAGTATCGGTTTGCCTGTTACGCCGCAAAGCCATACTATGGCGCGTCGAACCTGTTTGGGTGTCCATTCGCAGCTGGTAACCATCCACGGATGCGATATGCGTGTGAGGTTGTCGGCTGCCGGGAGGTCGAGTATGATATGTGCATTCTGGTGCAGCTGCAGGAAACTGGCAGGAACGGCGTCGCTTACCGGGCCCTCGATTGTCTCGGCCACGACTTTCGACGAGTTCTCGCCCCAGGCCATACACATGATTGTGTTGGCCGACAGAAGATTGGCCAGACCGAGAGTGATGGCTGTCGACGGACTTTCATCGCATTTGTAGGCTCCCTGTATCATGTGCCGTTCTTCATCGCTCAGAAGAACCAGACGGCAGTGCGATGTGGCCGACGAACCCGGTTCGTTGAAAGCCAGCGCTCCGCCCGGACCGATTTCGCATATGGTAAGGTCGATGCCGCCGCAGTCGGCTATCTTACGCTCATATTCTTTGCAATAGTCGAACATCGATTCCATGGTCACTGCCGGATTTATGGAGTGGATGTTGCTCTCGCGTATGTTCACATGGTCAAGAAACACCTGGCGAAGGCACGACTGTGTCGAAGGGCCATCGGGCATCAGGGGGAAGAACTCGCTGATGTTGAATACGGTCACACGGTCCATCGAGAGTTCGCCGCTCTGGTACATCGCGATTAGCCGGGCGTATACCGGATGTGTCGATCTTCCGGCGCCGAGTGCCATCACGCAGCGGTTTTTGGCAGCCACGCAGCGGCGTATTTCTCCGGCTATGCGCTGGGCCAGTTGTTCGCTTGCATCGTCGGATGTCTCGTAGATGGTTGTCTGTACTTTTTCCTCACGGGTCAGCGCGGCCAGTTCAAGGTCGCTTTCCGGAGCATAGTAACGCCGTGGAATGCGGTCGAGTTTGATTTGTGAACTGAGATTTGTTTTCATGATAATTATGTAAGTTCTTTTCTATAGAAATGGCACGGTGTTACCCGTGCCATTCGTTGTTTATTGCTGCTGGGCCTTGTAGTTGAACGGAAGCTGGGCATTGACGGTGTAAGGTTCACCTTTTACCGAGCATACAAAGTCGAGATTCATGCCTGTGCCTATTGTGAATACGGCCTTGAATCCGGTGATGGGGAACGACGGGTAGGGGGTGTTGCCGATGGTCGGAATGATTTCTCCGCTCTTTTCAATGGTTACAACTCCGTTGTCGCTGATTGTGAACGGAATTTCGGTGAACGACATGGTCTGGGCCGGCATCTGCTGCACGAATTTCGCTCCGTTGATGGTGAGCGACGCTGTCATTTTCTGAACGTCAAGCTCAAGCACATATATGGGGTCGGTGTTCGAGAAGCTTTGTCCGTTGGCATCGGTGGTGACGGTAGTGCCCTGGAACACCTGGGTGGGGATTGTGGATACACCATGGTAGCGGCCGTCGATTGTGAACGATATGGAGGCCACAGGATAATAGTATTCGCCTATGATGCGGTCGAATACCGACAGACGGAAGCTGGTGAACAGCGGTGCGGAGGCGAAACCGCTGATGGCTGACGGCAGATTGGTGCCTTCCAGCAGACGGGTGCCGTCTTTTTCAACTTTGAACGGCACTTCGCTGAGCTTCACTGCCGGATACTGCGTGCCGCCGGGAACGCGCAGGCCCTGGATGGTGACTTCGGCGGTGGCTGCTATATAGTCATATATGATGTCGTAGCTGAGTCCTTTGTAGGTTATCGAGGCTTCTGTGCCGTTGATGTCGCTGACATGCGCCAGGGCAGTGGTTATTTTCTGTTGTACCTTGAATTCTTCGTTGTTGTTTTTGTCGTTGCATGATGTGGCGCCAAGGCCGATAAGCAGTGCTGCGGCTATAAGCGCGAGAGTGCGGGATAGTTTCATTATTTATTGTTTAGGTTGATTAAGCCACAAAAGTACGAAACGAAATCAAATCGTGCAAACTCTAAGACACCTCAGGAACGTTAAAAGATATTTTTTATACGAAGTTGAATGATTTTTCAACCATTTCTCATATCTGTATTCTCAGATTCTCATATTTGTATTCTCAGTGTGGCGCCGGCCCGCCATGGTCGCGACTGCTGAACGAATGCATTGCCTATGGATACGAAATAGAATGTGTTGTAGCGTGTGTCGGTGATGTTCTCGCCCCACAGGCGCAGGCTCCAGATGTCGGAGTTCAGTGTGAGCGAGCAGCCAAGTACACCATAGAACGGCTGTTTTATGGTGTTGGCTTCATCGAAATATATGTCGCCGGCACAGCGCAGATTCACGTCAAGGCTCGGACGAAGTCCTGCCGGAGATATGTCCGGACGCCATACTCCGCTTATGAACAGGGTGTTCTCCGGAGCATAAGGCACCCGGCATCCGCTATAGTCGTTTATGCCGTTGAAAAATTCCCGGAAGGTGGCCTTGGTATAACCCCATGCCCCGCGCAGCTGCAGGTTGTGGAACGGGCGCCAGTCGGCGGTAAGCTCGAAACCGCGGCTGAGGGTATGGCCGGCATTGGTTGTGATGCGCCCGGTGGTGGTGCCGTCGGGAAACACGGTGAGCTGCTGGTCGCGGCAGTCGATTACAAAGGCAGTGGCGCTTATGTCGAGCTTGCCTGAAAACAGGCTGGCGTTGGTTCCTATCTCGTAATTCCAGCTTTTTTCAGGTTTGTATCCTACAATTTCGTCAAGGCTATACTGCATTGTCGAACCCATTATGCCCATGATTCGCTGCTGAAGCACATCGCTGAACATCTGGGTGTTGTATCCGCCGGCTTTGTATGCTTTGGTTATGTCGGCATAGATGCGCCCCCACGGACGGCGCCAGGTTACGCTCAGTTTGGGCAGCAGTTCGTTGAACACGTTGCTCAGGCGGTCTGAGTCGTCGATGTCGACCGGTGTGGTGGAATACAGCTCGCGTTTGCCGTCCGGCAGCAGGTGCCAGGTACGGTAGCCGGTATTGCAATAGCTGTGATAGCTTAATGTGGCTTTTTCGATATCCCACCGCAGACCGGCGTCGATGCTCCAGTCGCCCAGGGTATAGGTGCTCTGGTGGTAGAGTGCAAAACCGGTGTTGCCCATGTCGAAGTCGCTGCCGAGAGTGAAGCGGCGTGTGGTCCATTCAATCGGATATTCGGGGTTGGCTTCATTGCGGTGCGACTCGATAAGGCTGCTGATTCCGGTGTCTTTGAATGTTACGGGGGCGTGCATGTCGGTTGTGCGGCGGAACACGAAAACGCCACCGAGCCAGTCGTAGCTGCCGCGTGAGCCTTTGGCGAACATATCTTCCGAAAATGTGGTCTCGTGGCGTTTCTGGCGCAGAGTGAAGTAGTCGTCGGGAAGAAAGTCCTGGTCAAGACGCATGTCGTCGCTCATATATTGCAGCGATGTGGTGGATGTGACCACCATGCGTTTTCCGGCGAACACAGCCGTGAGTCCGTCGGTGAACAATGTGCGCCTGTACGAGCAGGTGTCGCCGTAGGCTATTTCAGGCATGGAGACCGACCGGTACGGATATCCGTACTGATATGAATCGGAAAGCGATGCGGTGTTGGTAAGCGACAGCCACGTGTTCGGACGCCACGACAGTTTCCATCGTCCGTCGGCCTGGCGGTTGTCGCCTACACGTTCGTTTTTGAGGCTGTTGTGCCATGGACCCTGTCCGGAACTGTATTGCGCGGTAACGGAGGTGGCAAGTGCGGGTGATATTTTTCCATACCATCCGGCACCTCCGCGCCAGCTGTTGAACCGGCCGTACTCTGCCAGGACACGGACTCCCTCGGTTTGCCACGGCGACAATGTGTTCACCACTATGCGGCCTCCCATGCTGTTGCGTCCGTTAAGGGTGGAGCGTGCGCCACGCAACACTTCTATCGAGGCTATGTCGAAAATGTCGAAGTCGAAGGCATCCTTGTTCATATATGGAACGCCATCCACCTGAAGGCCTACCACCGGCTGGTCCATGCGCGACCCGAGTCCACGCACATAAACGCTTGATGTCATCCGGGAGCCGTAATCGGGCATATAGAAGTTCGGAGCAATCTCGGCCACATCCTTTATGGCTTTTATGCCCATACGGTTCACCATGGCCAATGATATGTCGGTGACAGCCATAGCATCGGTCCGTACTGTCTGTTTTATGCCTTCCACCTCTACCTGTTTCAGCAGCAGATGGCCGTTGACAAGTGTGTCGGCATTCTCCTGTGCGCCGGCGGAATTCCAGGCACACAGCGCGGTAAGATATATTGCGCAGTGATGTATTCTCATTTCAAGTGCAAAGATACGCCATATTTGGCAAAAAATGCTAAAAGTTCACCCGGAAAGGTGCACAAGCAAAAAAAAAAGCGTAAATTTGAACTCGAAAGCATATTCCAGCTTCACCTCCGACTTATGGCAGTTATAACCACAGAAGAAGAAACAATACTTACAGACCGCCTGCGACAGCCGGCCCAGTGCCGTGAAGCGTTCGGTGAAGTGGTGCGGCTTTATTCCGAACCGCTGTACCGGCAGATAAGGCGTATGGTGCAGCGCCACGAGGATGCCGACGACCTGCTGCAGAATACCTTTATCAAGGCATGGGGGTCGCTTGAAAACTTCCGTGGCGAAGCCAGGCTCTCGACCTGGCTGTATAAAATCGCAGTCAACGAAGCCATCAGCTTCCTTGACCGTGAGCGCAGGCGTCAGAACATAAGCATCGACGACCAGCAGCTCCAGCTATCCGACATCATTGCCGCCGATTCCGACATCGACGGAGACCGTCTGGCGTTACAACTACGTCAGGCCGTTGCAAAACTTCCTGAAAAACAGCGTCTTGTTTTTAATATGAAATACTACGACGATATGAAATACGAGCGGATTTCCGAGATTCTCGGCACAAGTGTAGGCGCCCTCAAGACATCATATCACCTCGCTGTAAAAAAAATCGGACAATTTTTTTCAGAAAGCGATTAAACCATTCCGCCATCCCGAAGTCATAAATATAAACAACAAGCAATGTCATGAAAGAATCCGACGATATATTAGGCAGAATCAATCGCAACGACGGCACCACGGTGCCCGAGGGTTATTTCGCCGATTTCGCCGCCCGCATTACGGCTTCGCTTCCGGCACGTCCAGAGCTGGAGGACGCGAACAATATCGTGGAGATGCCCCGTACCACATGGCAGAAAATACGGCCATACGCATATATGGCCGCAATGTTCGCCGGTGTATGGTGCATGCTCAAGATGTTCAGTCTGATGAGCACTCCGGTCGATCCTCTGGCAATTGAAAGCTATCCCGAGCTTGCCGATGCTCTCGGCGACGAACAGTTCATGAAACAGTACGTCACCGACGACCTCAACCAATGGGAACTTTTGGACGAACTTGCAGAGGATGAGTTTGATTTGAGCGACTTGCCTATGCCCGACTCTATCGACAGCGAAAGTATTCATAACCTGCCAGAAAATTTCCAGTAATAGATATGAAACTGAGAAGAATAATTGCAATTCTCCTTCTCCTCGGCGCCATAGGCGTGCAGGCCCAGAAAAACGATAACGACCGACGCCAGCAGCGCGGACGCGAGCAGCTTGTGGAATACCGTCATAAATTTCTTACAAAAGACCTTGGCTTATCCACCGACCAGCAGGCACGTTTCTTTGCCTTGTACGACGAGATGGGCGAGCGTCTTGAGGCGCTGAACGATGAATTCCGCGAAACTTCGAAAAAGGTGGAGTCAGAAGGAACAAAACTGAGCGATGTGGCACTGGAGGCATACTCCAGACGGCTTTTCGACCAGAAAAAACTCGAAGGAGAGATCGAGCTTGAATACTACGAGAAATTCAAGGATATACTCAATCCGAAACAATTGGCACGGCTAAAACCTGCTGAGATGCAGATACTGAGAAATCTGAGCAGATTCCATCGCGACAGGCGCATGCCGCCTCCCGAAGACCGATGATAAGTGCCCGCTTCATAAACAAAAACACTGACAATCTTTACTAACTTCATTTTCTGAATCAAATTCTCCTCCCTCCCGAGAACAGGCATGGCCGCGAAACACACATCGCGGCCATAATTGTTTTACGGCACAACAGTTACGACCGCGAACGTCCTCGCCGACAATCCGCAGCATGGAGCCTAAGAACCGGCTCTAATATTTCGGTTTGCGGTGCCGGTGTGTGAAACGCCGTTTGGCGTTTACAATCCTGCGCCACCACGACTTTACACGCAGCCACAACGGCGAGGCTGTTGTGCTGATGTCCGACGAAAGCGGATCGGTAAACGAGGTCAGGGCAACATCGGCTCCGAATTGTTCAGGGTAAATCACCATGAGATTGTTTCGCGAGAAATAACGCTGCAGAAACGAGGGCATTTCCGCCATATCGGAAGAATACGACACCGAATTCGCGCGGGCGCCTATGATTACAAACAAATCGTCGTCGAGCACATGGTTGCCAAGAAGTATAAAATCGTCCCAGCCTTCGACTGTGCGGAATTCACAACGGATACCATAATTCTCCTGATAAAGCACTCCGCGCACAAGCGGCTGGATATCGCCGGCGCAGCAGAATATTATGCGGCAGCCAATCTGCCGGGTAAGCCGGGCAAGTGCGCGAACCCATCTGCTGAAGCCCGATTCATACTGCGCGTCTTTCGGAACCCACACCACTATTCGTGTAAGAGTGTTCGGCGGTATGAAACAACGGGTGATTATAATCATGCGGTTCGTGGCACGCAGCAGCTGCTCCACCTTGTTGCCGAAAAACGAGTCGATTACCGACATCTTCCGGTGCATGCCCAATATCACCTCAGTGATTTCCCGCTCCTCTATGGCGTTCACTATGCCTGTGACGATGTTGAGGTCGTAGCGTTCGAGGGTGTGTATGTCCACATCGACCGCTGCTCCGGTCTTGCGTGCTTCCGACAGGGAATTCTCTGAAATGGCTTTCGAGGCCGGTGTATTGTCGGTGCGGACATGCAGGGCGAATATGTCGTGGCGCCCACGGGTATTCTGCATAAGCATCGCCATCTCCACAAGCGACTGGGCTGTAATGGGGTTCGCCACCGGAATCAAGGTGTTGTTGTGGCGGTTGCGGCGGAGAATCGAATCCTCGTCGTCTTCCTGCTCAAGCATGGCTATTTTAAGTCGCGGAGCCGATGCCGCTGTCATTACCGGAGCAAGGGCGCATGTCACCAGAATCACAAGTACGGTGCTGTTGAGAATGCGGCTGTCGAACATATGAAGGTTGTAGCCAAGTGTCACCACTGCCAGTGCCACGGCTGTATGCGCGGTGGTAAGGCCGAACAGAACATTGCGGCCCGAAACGGTGAAGCCGTTCACGCGCTGAACTATGTATGCCGGAATCCACTTGCTCGCAAGCGCCACGGCAAGCATCACGCCCGCCACGGCGAGAGTGGAGCTGTCGGCTATCACGCGAACATTTATCATCATGCCCACGCTTATAAGGAAATAGGGTATGAACAGGGCGTTGCCCACAAACTCTATGCTGCTCATAAGCGGCGATGTGGCCGGTACATAGCGGTTAAGCACAAGCCCGGCGAAAAACGCGCCCAATACCGCCTCAAGGCCTATGAGCTGGGCTGTCCACGCAGCCAGAAACACCATGGCGAGCACAAACACATATTGCATCACCTTGTCGGGGTACTTCTTGAAAAAAAGCCGGGTAAGGCGCGGATACGCATACAGAACCGCCACGCACCACAAGGCAAGACGGCCGATGAGCATGAGTATCTCCGACGGATAGAAAGCACCTTCTTTTTTTATGTTCACAGTGGCCGCAAGCACAAGCAGGGCGCCGATCACTGCTATTATGGTGCCGACTACGGCAATGAGCACTTCCGAACTTTTGGTAATGCCGAAGCGGGCCGCTACCGGATACGCTATCAGGGTGTGCGACGCATACATGGCTCCCAGAAGCATGGATGTGAGCAGGTCGAGGTTCAGCAGATACAGGCTTGTAACTATGCCGAGTCCAAGTGGCACAAGCAGGGTCAGAAGTCCGAACAGAAATCCGCGCCGCAGGTTCAGTTTCAGGTGGTACATGTCAATCTCAAGTCCGGCAAGAAACATGAGATACAGCAGCCCTACCTGTCCGAAAATAGCGAACGACGAATCGTTGTCGAGCACATTGAACCCATATGGGCCGATAACCACTCCCGCCACAATCATGCCTATTATGTGCGGAATCTTCAGCTTGTTGAGCAGAAGCGGAGCGCATAATATTATTACCAGCACGATAAAGAATATCGGCACCGGTTGTGTAACGAGGGCTGTGGCGAGAGGAAGCATTTCAAAAAGGTATGTTGAGAGTACTATAGTGGCACCGGTGCTTGAAGTGGCGCTATCTTGAGGCCAGCAGTTGTGCTATCTGCACGGCGTTGAGCGCGGCTCCTTTGCGTATCTGGTCGCTTACACACCAGAAATTCAGTCCGTTGGGGTCGGCAAGGTCACGGCGGATACGGCCCACATACACCGGGTCGGAGCCGGCCAGGTCGAGAGGCATCGGATATACATTCGACGATATGTCGTCGGCAAGTACCACTCCAGGAGCTTTGGCGAAGGCCTCGCGGGCCTCTTCGACACTTACCGCACGTTCGGTGCTCACCCATATGGCCTCGCTGTGGGCACGCATCACCGGAACCCGTACACAGGTGGCGCTTACTTCGGTGTCGGGCGCATGCATTATTTTCTTGGTTTCATAGTGCATTTTCAGTTCTTCGCGGGTGTAGTCGTCCTGCCCGAATACATCGATGTGGGGTATCACATTGTAGGCAAGCTGATGGGCGAAGCGGCGGGGCGAGACCTCACGGCCTTCCATAATGTCGCGGTGCTGGGCCACGAGTTCGTCCATGGCTGCTGCTCCGGCTCCGCTTGCGGCCTGATATGTGGCCACATGCACACGCTTTATCGGCGAGATGCGGTGTATGGGATTGAGTGCAACCACCATCTGGATGGTGGTGCAGTTCGGATTGGCTATTATACGGCGGGGGGCTTCGAACGCATCGCCCGGATTCACTTCGGGCACAACCAGAGGCACATCGCTGTCCATGCGGAAAGCACTTGAGTTGTCGATCATTATCGCGCCGTGGGCGGTTATCATTCCGGCGTATTCACGCGACACTGATGCTCCGGCCGATACAAAGGCGATGTCGGTGCCGAGGAAAGCCTGTCGGTCGGCTCCGAGTACTTCTACTTCTATCTCGTTGCCGCGAAATGCGTAACGGCGGCCTGCGCTTCGTTCCGAACCGAACAGTCGCAGTCTTTCAACCGGAAAATCCTGCTGGTCGAGTACTTTAAGTAGTTCCTGGCCAACGGCACCGCTGGCCCCCACAATTGCTATGTTCATTTGTCTTGACAATAATTGAAATTCGGTGCAAAATTACAAAAAATCGATGTAATTTCAAAATGATGTCTTGCAGAGCTGAGGTCAGGACGGTGATGCCTGCGAATTTTTTTTTAATTTTGCTGTTGCAAACCGCAAACTCATCCGTATATAGGGTAGAAACAGACAAATGATGAATGATATCCTCACAACCGTTTTCCGGCGAATACGCGGCCGGCTCTACGACAGAGCCGTGGGAATGCTGCAATCCGGTCCGGAAGCCGACGATGCCTTGCAGGAGGCTTTCGTAAGGCTTTGGCAGCGGCGCGATACATTCGCCGGTGAAAGCCAGGCCGAAGGAGCCGCCGTTGCCACGGTGAGGAACATATGCATCGATGAATTGCGCAGGCGTTCGGCGCATCCGCTGGCCGCAGAGATGCCCGATATGCCTCTGTACGATGCTCACGACGACATGCAGGACGTCATCGGACATGTGCAGAGACTGATTGAATCCGAACTCAGCTTGCGCGACCGCAGCATATTGATCATGCGCGACCGCAACGGATATGATTTCGATGAGATTGCCGAAGAACTCGGCATGACAGAACCTGCGGTGAGGATGGCTCTCAGCAGGGCCAGAAAAACAATACGGAATATTTATAGAAAACAACATGGAAAATAATTATAACGAAAAATATCTGCACCGGCTCATCGAACTCTACTTCGAAGGAGCGACAACGCTTGAACAGGAGGCTCTCATGCGCCGGATGCTCGCCGACGGAAGCTTCAGGAGCACACAGGCCGATGAAGCACGGGCGGTGCTCGGAGTCGCGGCGGTGCTGCCAGGGCACACAGTCCATGCTCACGGCAGTAGGCGGCAATGGTCTCTGTCGCTGCGTGTGGCGGCTGTCGCCGCAGTGCTCATTACCACAGGCATTCTGACCGGATATTTCACCCGGCATACTTCATCGGGCGACATTGCCTCTGCGCAGTGTTTCGCATACGTTGGTACCGAACTTGTTCAGGACCGGAACAAGGTGATGGAGATTATGGAATCCCAGCTTGCCGACATGTCGGCTGTGGCCGATGATGTGAACAGGGATTTACGCAATACAATAGTAACAATCAAATATTCAGAACTATGAAACGCCAGTTAGCAGTATTGTTTCTGTCGCTTGCTGTGGCAATATCGGCGGCAGCGCAGACCGGCCTGCATGTGGCCTCGCTGTTTACGGCATTGCGCGGCAATGCAAATGCCTCGGTGACATGTGTGCAGGGCAGGGCGCTGAAAGACTATAGGCTTAGCCTTTTTCACAGTCTGACCGTAGAGAACGATGCCGGCCTTTCACGCATGGTGGAAGAAGCATTGGCCAAAGACGCGCGGAAGGCCATTGACCGCGAGGTGCATTATAAAGACGGGCGTCTGCACTATGCCTTTTATAACCTCGGCCGTAATTCCGACAATCTGAACCGCTATATACTTTTCAGCGGAGGAAAGCGAACCGTGCTGATATATCTCGAGGGCAAGGCCGGCCCGGAAGTCATAAATTCATTCTTTAAGTAATTCATCACCGATATTATCATGAATATCAATCTTTTAAAATTTATCGCAATTGCGGCTGTGCTGCCGCTGGCGCTTTCGTTGTCGGCGCAGGAACGTGTCGATACCATTGCGGTGTTGCGCAACGTGTCGTCGGTAGTGCTCACTTCCGATGGTGGAAAATCATCGGAAATCACAGTGGAGGTGAATGCCTCGGGTTACGCACCGTCGTATACATACACCTACAGCACGGATGTGTCAGAACCCGGCGAGCCGCCCGTCAGAACCGACAGCATCTCTCTTGATTTGCCATTCATGCGCGGAAATGCGCGTGATCCAAAACACCGACGCTTCTATGCCATATGGGGCAAGGATGTGCGTGTAGGTGCAGTGGTGCCGGTAGACAACGACCCCGCACTTAAAACCGGCTGGGAATTAGGCATCGGAAAAATACTTGGAGTGGGTTTCCGCCCGTGGCACGGTGGCCCTGCGCTGGAACTGGGGGCCGGACTGGTGTACCGTAACCTGCGCCTTGACAACGGACATGTGTTCGGCTCCGACAGCCGGGGAGTGTTATATATCGAACCGGTGCCCGAAGGATGTCATAAATCCTCGTCGAAACTCGAACTGTGGGCCGTGGAAATTCCGCTGGGAATCCGGCAGGAGTTGGGAAACAGCTTCTATGTCGACCTCGGAGTGTCGATGACACTGAACTTTTCGGCCAAGGCAACCCGCAATTACCGCAGCATCGACGGCACCGTGAAATACAGCCAGACACTCAGTCATCTGCACCAGCGCAACATTGGCATGGACCTGAGATTTTCGATTGGCTGGTCACAGGTAGTCGGAGCATATGTGCGCTATAGTCCGGTATCGGTGTTCAGAACCGGATTCGGACCGCAGACCGATTTTATAACGGCAGGTTTGTCGATTGTTTTCTAACCCCAGCTCTTACTTATGAAAAAATATATACTCGCGGCAGTGGCTATGCTTTGCGCCGCCGGAGCACGCGCCTCCGTTGCTCAACCCGACACAATTATAAAAATCAACGATGCATCCAAGGTCGTAATCACCGAGTCGCCGCGCGGCGTGAACTACAATGTGCTGGGTGCCGCATCCGACAGTGCCATGGTATTCAACTACACTCAGCACTATTCGCCCGATGCCCGTGTGCGAACCCGGCAGAGCCGAAGTTTCCACTTCTATAGCATCAGTTACCCCGCCGGTCTGGGGAACTCCCGATGGGACATTTTTACCGCCGGACTTGGTCTGGGTATGGTGAGTGCTCCGGGAGCTCCGGCCGGAATGCAGCTTGAACTGGGAAAATCTTTTGAAATCAACTGGCTCAATGCCATTGGTGTGCGCTACCGTACGTCATGGAATGCCAATGTGTCGCTCGGCATGGGATTCGCATGGCGCAATTACCGCAGCACAACCGCATTGGCGCGTATGGTGCCGCACGACGGGAATGTATGTTTCGAGCCATGGGCCGAAGGAAGCAACGGACATCATACTGCCATAAAGGTGTTTTCAATGCAGTTCCCGTTGCTTTACACTCAGTTTGCAGGCGTTGATATTCTTGGAAGCAATCTGCTTTTTTCAGCGGGTGCGGTACTCGGGGTAAGCACCTATGCATCGGTAAAGAACGGCTGGACCGACCAGTCGGGCCAGGCGGTGCGCGAATGTTTCCATGGAGTAGGGCAGCGTAAGGTTACTGTCGACTTTCTGGGTGTGGCAGGCACTCATCTGGTAGGAGTTTATGTGCGGTATTCACCTCAGAGCGTGCTCACAGGCGAAATATCGCCCCGCTTCAGCTCGCTCTCGTTCGGCCTCATGCTGGCATTTTAGCTTAGCTCCAGGTTTACAGACTCTTGACACGGAGCGAAACAACGAATCTGGCTCCGCCCCTGTAGGCACGGTCCACACGTATTTCTCCGTCCATGAGGCGGGTGAGCAGTCGGGTCACATACAGGCCGAGCCCCATGCCCGGCATCGAATTGTCGAGTTTGGTGAAACGTTCAAATACAGTCTCATGCTTGTCGGCCGGGATGCCGGGGCCCTGGTCCGACACGCTTATCTCGGCCCTGTGTCGTTCGGCATCGGTAGTGAACGATACCTTGATAGTGCCTCGTTCTGAGAATTTAACCGAATTCTCCAGCAGGTTTGATACAATCTGTTCCAGACGCCGGCGGTCGGTGGCTATGGTGCTGTCGCCCTCGGTTGTCAGAACGATGTGCTGCCCGGGCTTCAGCATGGGGCTGATGCTGTCGATGGCCATGGTGCAGATTTCTCGCAGACTTGCCGGCTGGATGCGCACTTCAATCTCGTTGGCTTCCAGCGCCGAGATTTCGGTAATGTCGTTTATCATCGAATTAAGCAGCTCGGTGTTGAGCTGTACCACTTCGGCGAAGCGGCCGAGATATTTCTTCTTGTCTTCTTCCATGCAGTCCACTATCAGGCCGGTATATTCGGCTATGGCCTGCAGAGGTGTTTTCACCTGATGGCTGATCATGTGTATGAAATCGGTCTTCTGACGCTCGGCTGCCTTGGCCTGGTCGCGTGCAAGTATAAGGTCGGACTGTACACGCTGCAGGTTGTCGCGCTCTTTCTTCAGGTTGTCGTTCGCCGCTTTCAGCTCAAGCGAGCGCTTGCGTTTGCGGCTCCACTGATAAATGAACACCAAGGCAAGAATAAGCAGCAGTGAGGCCACTGCTATGGTATAGTAAAGAAGTTGCCTGTCGGTGCGGGCCGCCGATTCTTTTTGCTCGCTTTTGAGCTTGGCGGCGTTCATCCTGGCCTCGTTGAGGTCGTAGGTTATGGCCAGTTCGGCCAGACTGTGTGCCGTGCGGTTGTGTATATAATCTTCAAGAAGCTCGATATACATCGAAGTGGCATTGCGGTAAGCCTCGGTGTCGCCCATCGCTTCGGACGCCAGCATCATGGCCCGGTTGAAATATATGGCGTTTTTCCTGTTGGCGAGTTCATTGATGTGCTTTTTCAGCAGAGGCAGCGCCTTGTCGTACTGCCGGGTGGCCATGTAATAGTAAATCTGCGGGCGTTCCGTGGTGCGCAGAATATCGGCAATCTGCGAATTGCGGGCTGCGATGTCGTTGATGGCCTTGTAGTACTGTTCGATTTCTTGTGGCGTCAGAGCCTCGTGGTTCGAGAGTATGCGTCCGTAAATGGAATAAAGATTCGAATCAAGAGTCCGGTAACGGCGGCCTTCGGCTATATAGCTGTTGCGCATCTGTTGCACGCTCTCAAGAAGCTTCAGGTCGGTCTCTATCGATTTTTCGGGCATGAACTGTTTGGAGTAGCTTACCGCTGCAAGGGAATAATAAAAATTCCTTATCGAGGTCTGGTTTGCAGGCAGACGGTCGACCATTTCTCCGAGCTGGTCGTAATATTTGGCCAGAAGGGCACTCTGCTCATATATGGCATGGAGATATATACACAGTTCGAACAGCCGGCGTATATTCTCGTATTCATCGGTTGTGGACGGAGTGGTCAGATAAGTCTTGGCAAGTTCTTTCATCTTGCGGTTCCGGTCTTCAGCCGAAAGGTTGTAGGCTTCGTAATAACTCTTTTGCAGCAAAATGAATGTGATAAGCTCTTTTTTGTAAATGCTGTTCGGCAGAGTCGAGGCCCTCCTTTCGAGTTCCGACAGTTTGTCGGGGTCGTTCCGGTATGAATACGACAGCAGACGTATCATGCTCATGGCTTTGTCGGTTTCGCCACGTTCCAGCGCCAGACGGTATGCGGTCTCGCCGTAGTACGGCCCATCGTCGCCGAAATCGAGGTCGAATATGTTTATGGCTATGTCGAGACTGTCGGCCGCATTGGGCGCCTCGGCCAGACGGCGCTGCAGTTCGTGGTAGATACTGCTGTCTACTTTTATCGGCTGGCATATGGTTGCGCATGAGCCGATAAGCAGAAATACGATGATTCCGGATAACTTCTTTAGCATAATATGAGTTTCGTAAATGCAAAAGTACTGAAAAAACATGAACAGCCGCGTGTTTGACTGGAAAAAATTAGGCAACATTACTTTTTTTTCGTATCTTTGCGCGATTTATGCGTCAACCCTTGCGGGTTATCGTATCTGATCATTATTACAGCTGACATTTTTTTAGCAGAAACAATATTATTTTTATGAACCCAATCAAGAAAACCATCACGCTCGCTGACGGTCGCACTATTACCCTGGAGACCGGGAAACTTGCCAAGCAGGCTGATGGAGCGGTAGAGCTGCGCATGGGAAACACCATGCTCCTTGCAACAGTAGTTTCGGCAAAGGAAGCAGGCGAAGGTGTCGACTTCATGCCCCTGACAGTAGAGTACAAAGAAAAATTCTCTTCCAACGGTCGTTTCCCCGGTGGATTCCTCAAACGCGAAGGTCGTGCAAGCGACTATGAAATCCTTACATCCCGTCTGGTTGACCGCGTTCTCCGTCCTCTCTTCCCCGACAACTATCACGCCGATACTTTTGTAAACATCACAATGTACTCGGCCGATGGTGTTGAAATGCCCGATGCGCTTGCAGGTCTCGCGGCATCTGCGGCAATCGCCGTGAGCGACATACCTTTCAACGGCCCCATCAGCGAGGTGCGTGTAGCCCGTATAAACGGCGAATTCGTTATAAACCCCGATTTCGTACAGCTCGAGAAAGCCGACATGGAACTTATGGTCGGCGCCACATACGACAACATCATGATGGTGGAAGGCGAAATGAACGAAGTTTCAGAAGCCGACCTCCTCGCAGCACTCAAAGTGGCCCACGATGCCATAAAGGAGCAGTGCAAGGTGCAGCTTGAACTGGCCGAGGCCGCCGGCGCGACCGTAAAACGCGAGTACTGCCACGAAGTGAACGATGAAGAACTCCGCAAGGACGTCCACGACAAATGCTACGACAAGGTATATGCCATTGCAAAAGCCGGCTCTGCCGACAAACACTGGCGTATCGACTCTTTCGCCGCCGTATGCCAGGAATATATCGACGCTCTTCCCGAAGAAGAACGCGATGAAAAGACTCCTCTGGTTAAACGCTACTATCACGATGTGGAGAAAGAAGCAATGCGTCGCTGTGTGCTTGACGAAGGCATTCGCCTTGACGGACGCAAAACCACTGAAATTCGACCGATATGGTGCGAGGTCGACTACATACCCGGTCCTCACGGATCTGCCGTGTTCACACGTGGCGAAACACAGTCGCTTGCCACTGTGACACTCGGAACCAAGCTCGACGAAAAAATTCTCGACGACGTGCTTAACCAGGGCCGCGAACGCTTCCTGCTGCACTACAATTTCCCTCCCTTCTCCACAGGCGAGGCTCGTCCGGTGCGTGGTGTCGGACGCCGCGAAATCGGACACGGCAATCTTGCACACCGTGCCCTCAAGCGCATGTTCCCCGACAACTTCCCATATGTATGCCGAATTGTCAGCGACATCCTTGAGTCGAACGGCTCGTCTTCGATGGCCACCGTATGTGCCGGTACTCTCGCTCTGCTCGATGCAGGCGTGAAAATGAAACGCCCTGTGGCCGGTATTGCAATGGGCCTGATTTCCGACGGAACAAAGTATGCCATCCTGTCGGATATTCTCGGCGATGAAGACCATCTCGGCGACATGGACTTCAAGGTAACCGGTACACGCGACGGTATAACCGCCACACAGATGGACATCAAGTGCGACGGCCTGAGCTATGAAATCCTTGAAAAGGCCCTCAACCAGGCCCGTGACGGACGTCTGCATATCCTCGACATCATCGAGCAGACCATACCTGCATCGCGCGAGGACTACAAACCCCACGTGCCGCGTATTGTCACCATGCTTATTCCCAAGGAACTCATCGGTGCCGTCATTGGCCCGGGCGGAAAAGTCATACAGGGCATTCAGGAAGCTTCCGGCGCAACAGTCTCGATCGACGAAATCGACGAAGGCGGTTACATCGAAGTGGCAGCCTCGAACAAAGCAGCCATCGACAAGGCTCTGGAACTCATCAACCGCATTGTCGAACTGCCCGAAGAAGGCAAGGTATATCACGGAACTGTACGCAGCGTAATGGAATTCGGAGCATTCGTCGAATTCATGCCTAACCGCGACGGCCTTCTGCACATCTCGGAAATCTCATGGGATCGTCTGCCCGACATGGAGGCAAGCGGACTTAAAGAGGGCGACAAAGTAGACGTGAAGCTCATTGAAATCGACAAAAAAACAGGTAAATACCGTCTGTCGATGCGTGCTCTCACTCCCAAACCCGATGGTTATGTCGAACCGCAGCGGGCTCCGCGAGGCGAACGTCCGCGTCGTGAAGGCGCCGACCGTGGTTCCCGCCGCGACCGTGGTCCCCGTCGTAACGACCGATAAAAACTAAAATACTGAAATAGGAAAAGCGTCCGCGAGTTGAATTCGCGGACGCTTTTTTTCATATTTGAGAAAAAAACAGGCGCTTTATAGTGTTGAAACCAAAAAAAAATGCTAACTTTGCACTCGCAATCACAAGGAATGGTGCTCGAGTGGTTGAAGAGGCACGCCTGGAAAGCGTGTATACGCCAAAAGCGTATCGGGGGTTCGAATCCCCCTCATTCCGCAAAGTAACACGCTTAAATCATACTGATTTAAGCGTGTTACTTTTGTTTTGAGCCTTGATAAGTAGCTTAAAAAAATTTCGTAAATTTGCAATTACAATTAGCTACTGAACAGTATGAAAGGTTTTGTATTTTTGATTCTTGTTTTTGTGGGTGCCCTTGGGTCTGCTGCTGAAAATATAATATTGCCGCAAGCAGGAACGCTCGCTTCAGCCTTAGGAGATAAGTTGCTCACCGTTGAGGAACTTTCCATTGACGGTCAAATCAACGAGACGGATTTCAACACACTTTGGTGTGCGACATATGATGGAAAACTCGGCCCAAGCCGAAAACCCAGTGCATTTGTTAAATTGAACTGGCGGGAATGTTAAATTTTCAGGCGTATAGTTTGA